>DATCFX010000900.1:0-1554 GCA_036509275.1 Pirellulales bacterium
TCCATTTCAGCAACCACGCCATTCACACGCCGGGCGATACGCTCAACGCCCTGGTCGCCATGAACCCGGCGGCCCTCAAGACCAACCTCAAGGATTTGCAATCCGGCGGCATTCTCATCGTCAACTCCGACGCCTTCGCCCCCGCCGATCTGCACAAGGCCGGCTACCAGAACAACCCCTTGGAAGACGGCTCCCTGGCCGGCTACCGGCTCATCCGCGTGCCGATCAACAAACTCAACCGCGAAGCCGTCAAGGAGGTCAAGCTCAGCCCGCGCGAGGCCGACCGCTGCAAAAACTTCTTCGCCCTGGGACTGGTTTACTGGCTGTACGAACGCCCTCTCGACTCGACCGTGCGCTGGGCCCAGGAGAAATTCAGTAAGAACCCCGCGGTCCTGGAGGCCAACACCCTCACCCTCAAGGCCGGCTACAACTACGGCGAGACGGTCGAGATGCTGCCGGTGCATTACCGCGTCCTCAAGGCGCCCATCGCGCCCGGCCGTTATCGCAAGATCACCGGCAACGAGGCCCTGGCCCTGGGCCTGGTGGCGGCCACCCGCCTGGCCAACCTGTCCCTGGTCTACGCCAGCTACCCGATCACGCCGGCCAGCGACATTCTGCATTACCTCGCCGACATGAAGCGCTATGGCGTGCGCGCTCTGCAAGCCGAGGACGAGATCGCCGCCGTCGGCATGGCTATCGGCGCCGCCTTCGGCGGTTCCTTCGGCGTGACTGCCACCAGCGGCCCCGGCGTCTGCCTCAAGTCGGAGGCCATCGGCCTGGCCGTGATGACCGAGCTGCCTCTCCTCATCATCGACGTGCAGCGCGGCGGCCCCAGTACCGGTCTGCCGACCAAGACCGAGCAGGCCGACTTGCTCCAGGCCATGTTCGGTCGCAATGGTGAGTGCCCTGTCGCCATCGTGGCCCCGTGTTCACCGGCCGACTGCTTCGACATGGTCTTCGAGGCGGTGCGGCTCGCCGTGCGTTACATGACGCCGGTCTTTCTGCTCTCCGACGGCTACCTGGCCAACGGCGCCGAGCCGTGGATGCTGCCGAACCTCGACGCGCTGCCGCGTATCGAGGTCACGCACCCGGCCGCGTCGAACGGCAATGGGCACGGTGCCCAGGCTTTCCTGCCCTACCAGCGTGACGAGCGCCTGGTGCGGCCGTGGGCCGTCCCCGGCACCGCCGGCCTGGAACACCGCATCGGCGGCCTGGAGAAAGAGGACGTGACCGGCAACGTCAGCTACGACCCGCAGAACCACCAGCACATGATCGAGGTACGCGCCCAGAAAATCGCCAACATCGCCAACGATATTCCCGAACTGGCGGTCAACGGGCCAGCCGAGGGCGATCTGCTGGTGATCGGCTGGGGCGGCACTTACGGCTCAATTTTGTCGGCCGTGCAGCGCGCCCAGCGCAAGGGGTTGCAAGTCGCCAGCGCCCATCTGCGCTACCTCAACCCGATGCCGCGGAACACCGAACAGGTGCTGAAACGGTACAAGAAGGTTCTGGTGCCGGAACTGAACTCCGGCCAGCTGCGTCTGCTGCTGCGGG
>DATCFX010000901.1:0-30934 GCA_036509275.1 Pirellulales bacterium
TCACGCGCTGGCGCGCGAGGTGCCCGGCGTGGGCATTGCCGTGCCGACGTTCGTGCCGCCGATCGTCGCGTCCATTGTGGCGGTGATCTTATCGCGGCAATCCGCAGCACCCTTGGCTTACATCGCCGGCAGCATGGGCATTCTCGTCGGCGCGGATCTCAGCAATCTCGGCTCGCTCACGACGCTCGGCGGCACCGTCGCCTCGATCGGCGGCGCCGGCACCTTCGACGGCATCTTCCTCACCGGCATCCTCGCCGTGCTACTAGCCTGGTAATGCCAGGCGCTGAGTTCATTTCGTTGGCGGCGGCGCAGGCGGAGGCGGTTGGGGCACGCTCTTGCCGCTGAGGAACATCAGCGCGAGGCTGGTGGCGATCAGCGGGTTGCCTTCGTCGGGATTGTCGGCCAGGGACCAGGCGCCGGTTTGGCGGTCTTGCCGCTTGAGCACGAGGTCGCTGCCTTCGCGGAACCAGTCGTGGTCATTGATGCGGGCCTGGTTGGTCAAGCGGCCGGCCGCTTCGAGCGTGTTAAGATAGTAGAACAGCCAAGGCAGCTCGACGCCCTTGAGGCCGGGGTTCTTGTCGATCGAGTAGTTCTGTTTGAGCCAGGCCAGCCCGCGCTCAGCCGACTTCCGGGCGCGCTCGGCCAGCTTAGGATCGTGGGCCTCGCGACCAGCGGCCATGACCACCGAGGCGATGCCCGAGCAGGTCATGCTGCCGGTGCCGAACAGGCCCGGCGCATAGCCCCAGCTTCCGTCGTCGTTCTGATTATTGAGCCAGTACTCGAGTCCGCGCCGCCAGGTTTGCGGGTCGGCTTTGACGCCGGCCTTCTCGGCCGCGTGCAGGCCGAGCAGTGCGAAGCGGGTATTCGAATTGTCGGCCACGCCGCGCGGCTGGCCATAGCCCCAGGCGCCGCTGATGGCATCGCTCTTGTACTGATTGGCCTCGAGCCACTTCACGTCGCGTTCGATGAGCTGGCGATCGGCCCGGGGTTCGGCGGCGGCAAACACCATCATCGTCAAAGCGGTGGTGTACGTGCGATTGGGTTGCGATTGCCGCAGCAGCTTGAGTGCCCGCTGAAGGTGATCGTCGGCGACGGGCACGTCCGCGTCGAGCAGGGCCAGCGTACACAGGGTGGTCACGCCGTGGGGAAAGCCGGGTAAGTCGGGCCACCCGCCCGAGGCGTCCTGGCGTTGCTCGATGTAAGCCACGGCCTGGCGCGTGGCGGTGGCCCGATCGACGTCGGCGGCCCGGACGGCGGAAATCAAGGTGGTCGCTAGTAGTCCCACGACCGCTGTAGCCAGTGCCCAGAGGACAAATACTTTCATGTCAGCTCGCACCTTTCCCTCCTGGCGACTGCCAACGCCTCAGGTGGTTCTGGATGGATTTGAACAGCAGGCCGCCAATGGTGCGGGCAGCAGCGCGGCGGGTATTGTATCATTGCGGCAAGCTTGTCCAGCCGGTCCTTGGCAAATGGCTAGCAACTTCATGACAACGCAACCAGCCACCGGCGGGCCGGCCTCCGGCAGCCCGGCCCCCAGCGGAATCATCACGCTGTTGACGGATTTCGGCACGGGGAGCCACTACGTGGCGGCAATGAAGGGTGTCATTTTGTCGCTCAACCGGCAGGCGGAGATCGTGGATTTGACGCATGGCATTCGGCCGCAGGATATTCGCCAGGGTGCGTGGACTCTGGCCGAGGTCGCCGAGCGGTTTCCGGCCGGCACGATTCACGTGGGGGTCGTCGATCCGGGGGTCGGCAGCGGGCGCCGCATCGTGTACGCGGCGCTCGGCGAGCAGTATTTTGTGGCCCCCGACAACGGGCTGCTCAGCCGCTTGGCCTTGCGGAGCCGACCCTCTAAGATAGTCTCGATTGAAGACCCCCGATTTTGGCGCCCCAGCGTATCTTGTACGTTCCACGGCCGCGACATCATGGCCCCGGTCGCGGCGCATCTGAGTTTGGGGCTTCATCCCGACGAGCTGGGACAGGCGTTGGGTGAATTGGTCATGCTCGACTGGGCGGAGGTGCATGTTTTGCCAGGCAAGATTCAAGGTACGGTTAGCTCGATTGATTCGTTCGGAAATCTGATTACCGACATCACGTCCGACATGCTCCGCGACACGCCGACCGGCGAAGACACGCGTGTCGCCTGCGACGAGCACGAGACATTGGGCATTTTTCGGACGTATGCTGACCAGCCCCCGATGACCCTCGTGGCCTTGATCGGCTCCAGCGGTTACCTGGAACTGGCCATCGTTGGCGATAGTGCCGCCGCCATGCTGGGCATCCGCAGCGGTACGCCGGTGACGGTCAGTTGGTAGCGACCCGTGCCAGGATCAACCTCACTCTGCTCTCTCCGACAAGCGGAGAGGGGGTTGCCGAGAAGTTGTTTTTCGGCCGATCCCTCTGCCGCGCAGGTTTCCGATGCAGCAACCGAGCCGCGATGATCTCGAGCGTTGGGACCGGCAGCATGTCTGGCATGCGTTCACGCAGATGGCCGCGTACGAGCCGCTGCTACTGGAGCGCGGGCAGGGCTCGAAGCTCTTCGACATCGACGGCCGCGAGCTGCTCGACGGCGTGAGCAGCCTGTGGTGCAACGTCCACGGCCATCGCCATCCGCACATCGACGCCGCCATCCGCGACCAGCTCGACCGCGTGGCGCATACGACTTTGTTGGGCGCTTCGAACTCCAGCACGATCCGGCTGGCACGGCGGCTAGTCGAGCTGACGCCGGCAGGACTGGAGCACGTTTTTTTTTCCAGCGACGGGGCATCCGCCGTCGAGGTGGCCATCAAACTGGCGCTGCAATACTGGCGGCAATGCCCTCGGCCGCAGCCGGCCAAGATCTGTTACGTGGCGCTGGCGGATGCCTACCACGGCGACACGATCGGCGGCGTGAGCGTGGGCGGCGTCGAGCGGTTCCACGCCATGTTCGAGCCGCTGCTGTTCGAGGTGCTGCGCCTTCCGCGCCCCGGGCTGTACCGTTTGCCGCCATCGGTCACTGCCGCCACCGCCTGCGAGCACTATCTGGCCCAGGCCGAAGCCTTGCTGGCCGAGCATCACGCCCGGATCGCGGCCTTTGTGATCGAGCCGCTGGTGCAGGCGGCGGCCGGGATCGTCACGCATCCGCCGGGCTACTTGCGCGGCCTTCGCGAGCTCACGCGGCGTCACGACGTGCTGCTGATCGCCGACGAAGTGGCCGTGGGCTTTGGCCGCACAGGCACGCTGTTCGCCTGCCAGCAGGAAGAGGTCTCGCCCGACTTGCTTTGTCTGGGCAAAGGGCTGACCGGCGGCTATCTGCCGATGGCGGCGACCCTGGCCAGCGACGAGATCTATCGGGCGTTTCTCGCACCCTATGAGCAATCGCGGCAATTCTTTCACGGACATACCTACAGCGGCAATCCACTGGCGGCCGCCGCCGCGCTGGCATCGCTGGAAGTGTTTGAGCAGGACGCGGTGCTTGAGCGGCTGCCGGCAAAGATTGCCTGTCTTGCCCAGCATCTGGCGCGTATCAGCCAGCATTCGCATGTCGGCGATGTGCGTCAGTGCGGCTTGATGGCCGGCATTGAGCTGGTGCGCGACCGACAGACGCAGGAGCCGTATCCTTGGGCCGAGGGCCGCGGCTTGCGCGCGTGTCGCGTGGCGCTGGAGCATGGCGTGCTGTTGCGGCCGCTTGGCAATGTGCTGGTGGTCATGCCGCCGCTAGCCGTGTCGCTCGAAGAGCTGGATCAGATCATGCTGTCAGTCGAGCGCGGCATCGAAGCGGCCACGGAAGCGCGAACGTGAACTTCCTGTTCGCGGCGCGTGACAAGCATGTTGGGCGCCGATAGAATGCGAGGGCCGACCAATCTCTTGTCGATCGCGCCGTTACGAATTTCTTTGGCCAGGCATCGGAGGCTTGGTGTGCAGCAGAGGATGCGAATCGTATTTTTGGGCGATTCCGTAACGGCGGGCTTCGGCCTGGCCGAGGACCAGCCGAACTATGTGCAACTTCTGCACGCACATTGCCGCCGCGCGGTGTTGTCCGCGGAGTGTATCGCCAGCGCGCTGGATGGCATCGACACGGCGTACGCGCTCAAGCGATTTGACCGCATGGTCACGGCCTTCGACCCAGACTGGGTCGTGGTGATGCTGGGGCTCAACGATGCCCTGCCCGCCGGCCAGCGCACGCGCACGTCGCCCACCGAGTTTCAGAACAACCTGCTGGGGCTCGTCGATCGCATTTTGGCGCTGGGGGCTCGGCCCGTGTTGATTGCGCCGAATCCGCGCATCGAGTGCCAGGCTGGTGACACGCCTCAACGGGTCGATGTGATGCCGGACTACCTGGCAGCCGTGCGCCAGGCCGCCGAACAGGTCGATCTGCCGTGGATCGATCTGCACGTGCGCTTTTGCTCCGGTGATTTGCCAGAGCTGCTGCCCGACGGCGTTCACCCCAGCGCGGCCGGGCATCGGCTGATTGCCGAGACTTTGGCCGGCGAGTTGCCCTGCCTCTGGCCGAGTGCGCCCCACGAGCGCATCGGGCCGCACGAGCGCATCGATCGCGAAGCTGCCGCCGAGTGGACGCTGCCCCGCGTCTTGTAGGTGCCGCGAGCCGAGCGGCACCGGCGTTACCAGGCGAGCTGCTGTCGCCCAAAGGGTCCGGCTCGGCTCGCCGGACCTACGGGCAAGAAACGGCCCGGCTAATTCTTCTTGGTCGCTTTGGCGGGAGTCGCCTTCTTGCCGGTCGTTGGGCTGGCGTTGATCTCAGCCGGGGTAATGTTCGCATAGGGGTGCGGGATCTTGCCGAGCCGCACGTCGCGCCAGTACTTGTTGTAGGCGGTCTTTTCGCTCACGTCGATCTTGCCGTTCTTGTTCAGATCGAAGCGATCCATCAAGTCTTTGTCACGCTTTTGTTGGGCCTTTGCCATGTTTTGTTGCATCTGCTGTTGTTGCTGGATGTATTGCTGCATGGCCTTCTTCTGCGCAGGGCTAGGGCCGCCGCGGGCTTCGGCGTTGGAAGCCAGTAACAGACTGCCGACAAGGGCAATTACGACCGCCAAACTCGCTGGCCAGGTTGGTCTCATTGCGTGCCTTCGATTCTTTTAGGCGTGGTGGGATGCGGGGGGGGGCGGGAACTCACGCGGATGCCCGCGCAGGCGCATCCTATCGAGACACCCGAAAACTGTCAAAAAAACCGCCGCATAGTTACAGCAAAGTAATGCAACCGAGGTCCAGGTAGCGCAGTCCGGCCTGGATTTGGTCGATCGCGGCCGGCTTGCTCGACGCCGGGCCGAGCTGGCAGGATTCGATTTGCTTCGTTCTTCGGCTGCAAATTAAGATGAATTGCGTAGCTTACCAAACCGCACTCCGATGCACCGAATGGACAGCCCTCTGACCGCGATGGCCCGTCACCCTTATTATCGACCATCGGTCTTGCTGGGCGTCGCGATTTACGGCGCGGCGGCGGTGCTACTGCTGGCATGCGGCCGGTGCTGGGCAGCGAACGAAAAGGTCGATCAGGCCGAAACAGCCGAACCGCGGGTCACGCTCAAACCGGCCGACGCCGACGGCGATGGCCAAGTGACCCGGGCCGAGTGGGGCCGACTGATGCAACGCTTCAGCCGCTTGGACGCCAACCATGACGGGGCGATCGACCGGGCGGAGTTGCAGGCGGACGCCAAAACATCCGAATCGCCCATCCTGCTGCCGGCGGCCGATACGGACGGCGACGGCCAGCTTTCGCGGGCCGAGTGGAAGCGGTTGGCCCAAGGCTTTCGACGATTCGATGGCAATCACGATGGAGCGCTGGACTTGCCCGAACTCGAGGCCGTGGCGGCGGCGACGGCCGACATCGTCCAGGCGGTCCGAGCGATGCCCAGCCTCAATGGGCTATGGCGCGGTTGGATCGTCGAAGGTCGGGGCGAAAACCCCAACGCCGGCATGCTGCACATGGAGTTGGCCATTACCGGCAACCGCATCGCTGGCCGCGAAGTCAAACCGCTGGAAGGCGATGCACCGCTCGCCGTGCGGGGTGCCAATGCGACGCCCGACCTGGGCATTGGCACGTTCGTGACGACCCGCAACGGCCGCGGGGGCTTTTTCGACGCGATGTACTTGAGCGGCCCGCACTCGGGGCAGACCTGCCTTGGACTGTATCGGCTGGAAGGCGACGTCTTGTACTGGTGTGCCACGAACCGCTCGGGGCAGCGGCCGGACATTTTTTCCAGTGGCAACGGCTGCTACTTGATGATCCTGCACCGCACGCCGGCGGCGAAGTGAACCCCTCGACGGCCCTGTAGCGGAAGTCGTGAGAATTCCGCAGTATCGCTGCTGGGTGCCGCGCCGGAAGTCTCACGACTTCCACTACTGATTGGCGTCCGCACCTACCGTTCGATGTTGCACTCCGGCAGGGCTTTTTTGAGCGATTCGACTCCGGCGTCGGTGACTTTCGTCTCGCTCAGCTTGAGAATGGTGAGATGCTTGAGGCTCTTGAGCGGCTCGAGGCCGGCATCGTCGATGGCGGTGTTCGAGAGATCGAGCGTTTCCAGGTGGGGCACCGCCTTGAGAAACTCGAGGCCGGCGTTGGTGATTTGCGTGCTATTGAGTCCCAGATCCTTGAGATTGGGCAGGCTGGTGAGCGGCTCGAGGTCGGGGTCGTTGATCTTGCTATCGCCCAGGTCGATCATTTCCAGATCCTTGAGGCCTTTGAGCTTGGCCAGGCCGGCGCCCGTGACTCCGGTCTTGCTGAGATCGAGCGTGCGCAGGCTGCCCAGCGCGTGGGTTTGCACAAGCGTCGTCAGGGCCTGGTCGTCGACCTTCTTTTCGCTCAGGTCGATGCTGCGCACCGGGCCGGTGGGCTGGTCGGGCTCGCGACTGGACGTGCCACCCAGGGCCTCGACTTTGGCAATCAATTCGTCGGTGCGGATTTTCTCCTGGGACTCTCGGCTGCAGCCGACGGCTACCAGCGGGAGCGCCAGGCAGGCGTGCCAAACGAATTTGCGTGCGGATCGCGTCGACATCGAAAGAGTCCCCCCGGCGTAAGAAATGCGTGCGAAAGCGGCGCGGCTGGCCCGAAAAAAGCCCTGGGCTCGAACGAGGCCTAACATCCGTCCGTACCCAGGGTCGGGCGCCTCTGGCACCGAAGCTATCGCATTGCCGCCAAGATTGCAAATCAGCCGGCCGGCGGTTCTGCGGCCGCCGTTGCCGACGCAGGGGCACCGGCCGTGGCCAGTGCGGCAATGACCCGCAACTCGGGCTCTTGCGATAGGTCGACGACGATCGAGTCGTGAGGATCGCCGCCCGGCAGCCACGCGGCCACGACGGGCCGGGCGTAATCTTCGCCGTTGGAGCGAAGCACCTTGCCGATGCGGCCGTCGCTGATGCGGACAAACGAGCCCACCGGGAATAGCGAGACGGTTTTGAGCAGTGCGCGGACGGCTGCCGCGTCGAACAGCCCGTCTTTGACCCCGTGCAGCATGCGCTCCAGCGCGTAATAAGGCATCAGCCCTGGCCGATGGGGCCGGGTCGAGCACAGGGCCAGAAACACGTCGGCCACGGCGGCCACTTTGGCCAATTCGTGGATTTGCCTGGCCGTGCGGCCGCGGGGATAGCCGCTGCCGTTGCAGCGCTCGTGCATCTGATAGGCGACCATCCGCGAGGCCCGCGGGATCCAGTCGAGTTGCTGGCGGAGCAGGTCGAAGGTGTACAGCGGATGCTTGGCGATTTCGCGGAAGTCGGTATTGCCCAGGATGCGATTGTCCTGGTAGCGGGCACGCTCGACGCGGAGCATGCCCAGATCATGGATCAGGCAGCCGATGCCCAGTTCGACGAGCGTGCGGTCGTCGTACTCCAGCGTGGCGCCGATCGAGATGGCCAGCATGGCGGTATGCAGGCTATGGCGGCCGGCGATGTCGCCTGGCGGCGGGTTGAGGCCCAAGGCCACGAACAAATCGCGGTCTTCGGAGATGCGTTCCAGCCCTTGCTGTGCGATCGATTCCATGCCGGCCACGCTGGCCGTGCGGCCGGAGTGCATGGCTTGAAAGAACTTTTCGAGCTGGGCCGTCGACTCCTCGAACGTTTGCATAAAACGGGCCACGTCCGTGTCGACGTAGGCGGTGGGCTCCGGCCGGCGCATCAACGTGGCGAAGGCCGGCCCTTGCGGCACGGCCGACAGGTCGGACTCGCGCGAAATCTCGTCGTCCAACCGCCGGCTGACGACCGTTTCCCAGCCGCAGGTGATGCCCGCCCGGCTGGGCAGCGCCGTGCGGGCGACTCCTTGCGGTTGGTAGGCGTGGTCCAGCATCGCCGACGACCCGCTGACCGGCTGGCTCGGGGTCGCGGGCTGATAGCGGCGAACGTTCTCCCGCAATTCCGGTGGCGACGCCTCATCGATGACTGCCAGATACGTGGTGCCGCATTGGGCGCAGCACCAGTCTTCACCCTGCTCATCGGCGCCGGGCAGCCGCAGCGGCAGAGCGCAGCGACACACCACGCAACTGGCCAAACGGCCAGTGGTTTGTGCTTCGCTGCGTTGGATGACTTGCATTCCCATCGCTGGTTACCAAGTGCGCGGCATGTGGCGTTATAAGATTAGGTTGCAAAAGCAAGCGGCGCAGTGCCGGAGCAGGCTTGGCCGCCCGAAAGGTGGGCAGCGCACGGCAGATTCCCG
Organism: Pirellulales bacterium; assembly: GCA_036509275.1. Taxonomy (GTDB): domain Bacteria; phylum Planctomycetota; class Planctomycetia; order Pirellulales; family PNKZ01; genus DATATB01. The sequence continues at coordinate 8,645 of DATCFX010000901.1, forward strand.
TTAATCGTTCCATTCGTCTGCCCGGCTCGGGGCAGCGGGCAGTTGGCAGGTCGGCGGCCTCGGGGGATTTTGCGGCTCATGACGCCTGAATGGAGAATGACGAGCCTCGGCTGGACCGCCTCCGCGTGCGGTTTCGACTTGGGGCACATGGGTAGCGCCGCATCGATCCTGATTGATTTAACGAAAAATCAGCAATATGCTAGCAAGCGTGGGCTTGCCGTACTGTGGCTTAACGGTCGTGGAGCTGCCAGCAACAATCTGACGCGCACTCGGGTGGCGGCATATGACGATTGACTGCGAACTGCTCCCCCGGCAATCCCTCGACTGCCGGCAACTCAAGCGATTGGCTGCCGCGTTCGACGCGTTCAATGCCGCCAACTCCGGCTGCCTGGCCTGGATCGACTATCTGGGCCTGGAGGATCTAAAAAAGGGCGAGTACCCCAAACCGCTCTTGTTGCGGATCACGGAACACTCGCGTCGGGGCGCCAACCAGGGTCTGGCCCGCGCCGAAACGATCTTGCTCGACACCGGGGCGCTGGCCATCCCGGAAGCAACACCCCAGAATGTGCTGCAATGGCGCCAAGCGCTCGGCGAGCACGTCGCCGACCGCTCGCTCCCCTTCGTGCTTCGCGCGGATGCCGACGTGGGCCGTGTCGTTAGCAGCCTTCGCCAGCAAATTCCCCCAGAACTGGTCGCGGACGTGCTGATCGGCCAACGGTCATGGAGCCAGTTCTAGGGCCGCGGGCGGGTTCCATCGCCAATTTGGCCGGCGCGCATTCGGCGCTGCCTCTAGCCCGGCGCGGCGCCGCGACTTTATAATGCTTGCTTTGGCAGCCGCAAACGACGGATTTGGCGTCAAAGGACGAAGGGTGGCTTATGCCGGTGCAGATGGAATTGTCGCGGATCATCATCAGCGAGATCAACGACCAGCAAGTGATCTATCTCAAAGAGGTCGACGGCAAGCGGTCGTTTCCGATCCTAATCGGCATTTTCGAGGCAACCAGCATCGACCGCCGCGTGAAAGGCTACGCCTCTCCGCGACCGCTGACGCACGATCTGCTGGTCAGCGTGGCCGATAACCTGGGCGGCGAGTTTCAGAGCGTGGTGATCAGCGAATTGAAAGATCACACATATTATGCTCGCTTGCGGATCAAACATGAGGGAGAATTGATCGAGATCGATGCTCGACCGTCGGACGCCATTGCCGTGGCCGTCACGTGCGATCCACCGCTGCCCATCTACGTCGCCGAAGAAGTGCTCAACGACGTGCTCGGCGAGAACTGAGGGCGAAGTGGCAATCGAAGTGCCGAAGCGACCGCCCGTGCCATCGCCCGGCGAGTTGCCGAAACACCGCTGGTTGGCCGTGGGTCAGGCCAGCGCGAGCAACCGTCGACCATTTCGCGCATCGGCAATTTTGCGCCAATGGCATCGAACAGGCACGCAACTTGCAGGGTTCGCCCGCCGACTGCGTGAGAAGTTTTTATTGGTGCCACGAGCAACTGCTTAGGAACGAACGCAAAATAACTTCTCCGCAAACACCTCGCCCTTGCGGGAGAGGCCGGGTGAGGGGCCTCGAAAATCGGGAAGTTCTTTTGCGTTTGTTCCTTAGTCGAAACATCGAAGAGCGAGACCTAGGCGACCATGTTCAAGCCAATCCAACGGTTTAAAAGACTTGGTCGTCGCATGCGGCGCGGACTGCTGGGCCTGGGCCTGGCGGCAGCCGTGATCGGTAGCTCGGCGCTGGCATACCGGTTGATGGAAACCGACGCCCAAACGGATCCGGCCTTGCTGACGAGCTACCGTGCTCTGGTGACCTACGATGCGGCCCCCAAGGCGTCGGTCCGGCATTCAATCCCGGATACCCCCACCCTCGAAGCGGCAATTGCCTGGGCCGAAACATCGCTCGGCCACGTGCGTCGAATCCGGGATTACACGTGTACCTTGATCAAGCGCGAGCGCGTGGCCGATCGCCTGGTCGGGCCGCAGTATATGACCGTCAAAGTTCGGCAGCAGCCGTACAGCGTGTATGTCCACTACGTCGCGCCGGAATCGCTGCGCAACCAAGAGGCGATCTATATCGAGGGCCGCAATGACGGCAAGCTGCTCGCCCACGGCACCGGCCTGAAGCACCGCATCGTGGGAACCGTGGCTTTGAAGCCCACCAGCGCGCTGGCCATGCGGGGCAATCGGCATCCGATCACCGAGATCGGCCTGGCGGTGCTGGTCGAGAAACTGATCGTGCTCGGGCGCCGTGATCTGGAAAAAAGCAGGCTGGCTCAAATCAAATCCACGCGAGGCGTGCAGTTGAACAACCGGCCTTGTACGATCATCGAGGTGCGGCATCCGCAGCCGGAAGCCGACTTGGAGTATCATGTCGCACGGATTTTTATCGACGAACAGTTGGTCTTGCCGGTGCGCTTCGAGGCGTTTGGCTGGCCCCAGGTTGCCGGCGACGAGCCGCCGCTGTTGGAAGAATACACCTATGTCGACCTGAAGCTGAACAATGGCTTTACGGATGCCGATTTCGATGCGGCAAATCCGCAATATGGGTTCGGCCGTGGCACGGCGCCCGAAATTCGCGCGACGGCCCAGAACGAGTAATATGAGAAATGCACTGGCTTTTGGGCTCTGTGGGTGCATCCTGCTCGTCAGTGCCAGTTCGCTGCGGGCTGACGCTGAAACGGAACTGTTCGAGGTCGTGCCGGACTCGGCGCTGGGCGTGGTGGTGGTCAACCGCCTGAAAGATACCTCCGAGCGACTCGAAAAGCTGGGTCACAACCTGCAGATCGGCATTCCCAGCAGCCCCCTGGGCTTTGCTAAGGCGCTAGCGGGCATTACGCAGGGAGTCGACGAACGCGGCAGCGTGGCCATTGCGCTGTTTTCCGGCGGAGACGCCGAACCGCCGGTCGGCGCCGTGTTCATTCCGGTGAACAGCTATGCAGAATTTCTCGCCGGATTGGATGCCAAAATCGCTGATGCCGAGACCGAGACTGCGAGCGCGAACTTTTTCACGCGACCGGCGCTGGTCTCCCGCAAGGCGGATTATGCCGTGTTGGTCGATCCGAAGCAGGAGCGGCTTCTCAAGGAGATCAAGGCCTCGACCAGCGGCATCGAGAAACTGGTCAAGCCTTTCGGCGGATGGTTGACCGAGCAGGCCGTCGCGGGGCTGGCGCTCGAGCCCGGCACGCAGCGGATCTTCGAATCGCTGGAAAAGCTCGTCGGCCGGTTAGAGCATACCGGCGGCGCAGCCGGCAATCGTGCAGCCAACTCCAAGCCGGCGGTGCTGGCAAACCTCAAGCAATTCAAGGGCGAAATCACGCGCTGCGGATTGGGCATCGAACTGGCCGACCGCGGCGCCATCTTCAGCATCAAGGCCGCATGGAAGTCTGGCGGGTGGATCGCCCAGCAAGTCGCAGAGACACGCTGGCCCGATGCACCGCCGCTCCAGGCCTTGCCGGCGGGCAGCTTTGTCTTCGCCGGCGCCGGAATTCTGCCGCGACCCTGGCTGATTGCTTTGGCTCATGCCAAGCTTCGGCTGCTCTGGCCGACCACCGTATTGGGCGGCGAGCAGCAAAAGCAATTGGACCAGGCTCTGGCCGAGATGGTCCGCCCCATCCAGTCCGTGGCGATGCTTCTGCGTCCGCCGGTCGCCGGCCGCAGTTTCCTGAATCAACTGACGCTCGTGATCACCGTCGACGATGCCCGACGATTTCTTGCTGCTTACGAGAAAAACCTGCCGCCGGTCGAAAAGCTGCTAGGGCAATCCAAGACCAGTCCCCTGATTTCGAAATTGAAAACCGTCGAGCTGGAAGGCTTGCCCGCTCTGGAAATCGAAGTTGATTTATCGACGATTGCGGCTGCGGACGCGGCGCCGGACTCGCCGGCCGCGACGATCATGGACACCCTCCTCGGCTCCGAGCGCCAGTTGCCGGTCTATCTCGCGGCCATCGACGAGCATCGCGTCGCCGTCTCGTACGGCAGTCGTAGCGGGGCGCTGGAAACCGCGAAGGCACTTCGCGCAGGCAAAACTCTGGCGGCCGATCCCAACGTGCAGCCAGCCGTTGCCTTGCTGCCCAAGCGCTCGAACTGGGTTGGGCTGGCCGATCTCAGCGGTGTCGTACAATCGGCGAATGCCTTGTTACCGGCCCTTGCACCCAATGCTCGCAGGTTGCCGGAATTTCCGCAGACGCTGCCGGTTGTCGCGCGCACCCAGTTCGCGCCGCTGGCGCTCGACGCTCGCCTGATGTTGCCCACTGAGCTACTGGCCACGCTCGGCGCGTACGTTGCAAAAGTTCGGCAACTCCAACAAGAAGATTGAAGTCCACCGCTGTGTCTGGCAGACAAATAGTCATCACCGGCGTCAGCCGCGGGCTGGGGCGCGGCCTGGCCGCGAAACTGATCGAGCTTGGCCATACGGTGCAGGGCTGTGCTCGCTCGGCCGCTACGATTGCCGAACTCCAGGCTCGCTGGCCCGCGCCGCATCGCTTCGAAGTCGTCGACGTGATCGACGATCAGCAAGTCGCCGCCTGGGCTCGCAGCTGCCTGGCGGCGGGGACCGTGCCAGATATTCTGATCAACAACGCGGCCGTGATCCATCCGAGCCGGCCGCTGTGGAAGTTGTCCGAGCGCGAGTTTGGCGAAGTGATCGACGTGAATCTCAAGGGCGTGGCCAACGTGATCCGGCATTGGCTGCCGGCGATGATCGAGCGTCGGCGCGGCGTGGTCGTCAATTTCAGTTCGGGCTGGGGACGTTCCACCTCGCCAGAGGTCGCCGGTTATTGTGCCAGCAAATGGGGCATCGAAGGACTCACCAAGGCCCTGGCTGACGAACTGCCTCACGGTCTGGCGGCGGTGCCGCTCAATCCAGGCGTCATTGATACCGACATGTTGCGAAGTTGCTTCGGCGATTCCGCCGGCGATTATCCGGATGCGGAAAGCTGGGCCCAAAGCGCGGCCCCGTTCATTCTCGGACTGGGGCCGGCCGACAATGGCCAGTCGTTGACGGTTCCCATCTAATGCCGGCCAGCGCGAGGATCCCGCCCGTGGACGATCAGTTGTCGTTTGCTTGGGCCGCTGCCCAGCGGGCGGTCTCGGCCGGCCGCATCGGCATCCCAGTCGCCTTGAGATTGATCGACTATGGCCAGCCGGACCACGGTCGGCTGCCGGCGCTGTTGGCCTGGCACGCGGATCGAGCCTGTACGTTGTTGAATACCGGTCCGGTGCTGGTTTGGGCCGGTGGCCAGCCAGCCAGCGGGCAACTCGACGTGCAAATCCGCGGCCGGCAGGGTCAGTCGCTGCTGCTCTCGGCCGGCGCAATGGCCCACGCATCACCGCTGGTCGCACTGACCGTAATCGGCCAGCGCGGCATTGCCTGCTGGGAGCCGGACGACCTGGCAAGCGCCGGAAGTCTCACGACTTCCGCTACGTCCGGCCCGCTCGGCAACGACGCCGAGTTATCATCCCGCGGGCGAGACTTGCTCAAGGCGATCGCGTCCAGCCGAGAGACCGGCGAAGCGGTCGGGCTTGGCGGCGAGCGGCTGGCGGCCGGCCGACCACGGACACTGGCGATTCCGGCGGCCGCCGGGCGATCGACGCGCCGAGCGATTGCGGTTACGGCGCGGCCGCTAGGCGTGTTGCTGATCAGCGGCGCCCAGACGCATCAAGAAATGTATGCACCGGCATTCGCCGCCGATCCGCGCTGCCGGCTGATCGGGCTGACGGATGAGAACGACATTTCACCGCGCCGCCGTCTACTAAACGAGCAGCTCGCGCAATCGCTGGGCATTCCGCTGTTGGACGGCCTGGACGATGCACTGGCTCGCACGGACGTACACGTGGTCAGCGTTTGTGCCGAGCCGGAGCGCCGGGCGCGCGTGATTGAACGGGTGTTGGCGGCGGGCAAGCATTTGTATCTGGACAAACCGCTGGCCGCCACGATCGACGAGGCGAGCCGCATCCGTGCCCAGGTCCGGGCGACGGGCGCCCGCAGCCAGATGTTCAGCCTGGTACACTCACCCGCCGGCGAGCGCGTGCGGTCGGTGCTTGAGTCGGGCCGCCTCGGCGAGTTGCTAAGCGTGCATTGCGATTGGTTCTTTGCCAAGGGCCCGGCCGGCACGGCCCAGTTTGGCGAGCCGCGCCGCGAGGCTGCCTATCCGACGACCTTCGAAGCCATCGAATCGAAGCGCGAGTTGTATAATATTGGCGTTTACCCGCTGGCGATGCTCGCCTGGTTGCTGAAGAAGAAGGTACGGCGCGTGTTCGCGACGACCGGCAATTATTTTTTTGCCGAACACCAGCGCAACGGCATGGAAGATTTTGCCCAAGCGTGGTTCGAATTTGAGGGCGGCATCCCGGCCACGATGTCGGTCGGCCGCACCGGCTGGCATTCGCATCCGGCCGGCGGAGTGCAACGCACCTGGCTGACCGGCACGCGCGGCAGCGTGTGCATCGACGCCTACCACCCACGGCTGGAGATCTGGTCGGACGAGCCGGCGTGGCCCACCCCCGCGCGAAGTCCGGAAGACCCGATGGGCTTTTGGGGCAGCACGCAGCGTGCCGTCGGCATCGTGGCCAAACAAGCCTGGCTGGCCCCCTCGGACGAGCACGCCGACGTGCGTCATTTTGTCGATTGCCTGGCCGCCGGCCACGACAGCGACCTGCCGGCCGAGTCCGCCGCCGACGCGCTCGAGGCGCTGCTGGCGGCCTATCAATCGGCCGCTGCCGGCCAACCCGTGTCGCTCGTCCGGCCGTAGCGAAAGTCGTGAAATTTCCGCAGGAAAGAATCACACTTAGACTTAGGAGCGACCGAAAAATAACTTCTCCGCAACCCCTCTCCCCTTGCGGGAAAGGGCAGGGTGAGGGGCCGGGAAAACCGGAAGTTATATTTCGGCCGATCCTACCCGAGCAGTTGCTCGCCCGCCGTACACCGCCTGGAGACTCTTGCGCATGTTGCTGAACTGTCGCTCGCAGCTGACCACGTTGCAGATCATCTTCGTTCTTATCACTGTCGCCTCATGCGACCTGGCCGGGGCATCCCAGCGTAAGCCTAACGTCATCATCATCTACAGCGACGACCAGGGTTCGATTGACCTGAATTGCTACGGCGCGACGGACCTGATAACGCCGAATCTCGATTCGTTGGCGGCTCGCGGCGTGAGATTCACGCAGATGTGCGCGCCGTCGGCCATCTGTTCCGCGTCGCGCGCCGGACTCATGACCGGACGCTTCCCCTATCGCGCCGGTGTTCCGGGAAACGTCAGTTCGGAGCAAGGCAAGCCGGGGATGCCCACTGAGGAAGTGACGCTTGCCGAAATGCTGCAGGCCGCCGGCTACGCAACGGGCCATGTCGGCAAATGGCATCTTGGCTTTACGCCCGACACCATGCCGCGCGGCCAGAGAATGACAGACTGTTCCTGGTGGATCTCGACCGCGATCCGGGCGAGATGCACAACCTGGCCGCCCAGCAGCCAGAGACTGTGCAACAACTCTCCAATTTGCGGGAAAAGTTTCTGGCCGACATCGAGCGAACGAGGGCCGAGGTTTCGGAAAGTGACGACGGATCGTAACCAGGGCAGCATCGTGCTCTTCGTGTCGTCGTGGTGAATTTCGCCCTCTTTTTCTCTGTGCTCTGTGTCTCTGTGCCGCTGTGGTTTTCAGCGTCTTGAATATTTCCCGCGCCTCGGCGCCATTTGTCGCAATGGTTGACAACCCGGTCCATGTCTCATCACCCTTCGGCCCAGCAGATGTAGCGTTAACCAAATTTCAACCGGTGGTTGAGCGCGAATTGGGATCGGTGATCGATGCCAGTACCGACCGCAACACCTCGTCGGAAAGTTCGGCATCATCAACCGCCCGCGCCAGCACAATCGCACCGACCATGCTCACGTAAATCGCCCACGCCCGCTCGCGCTTTGCTCGTTACGTCTCCTTGCGATGCTTGCGCTGGGCCAGCTCGCGAATGCGCTCCAGCCAATACTCCCAGCCTGTGGGCAAGCCTTCGCGATGTTCGGGCAGGATCGATCCCAGGGCGCGGTGGAGAAACACCAGGCGCGTCACGCCCCCCTCCGCATTGAAGCGGTATTGCAGGTGATTGGCCACCGGGTATGACATCATCAACGGCCCGCAAATCTCCAGCAGCGTCGGGGGCTTGATGACCTGCACATGGCCCCACAGGTGGCCGGAGTTGTTGCCGAGGTCGCGATACCAGCGTCCGCCGGGCCAGGGCTCGATTTTCATCGGAAACGGCTTGCCGCCGGGCATCTGCCCTTCAGGACCAAGCTCGTCCAGCATGGCTTCGAAGGCGGTTTCGATGGGCGCTGAAATCTCGATCTCTTGGCGGATCTCAAAAGATTCGACTGACGGTCGGTCGCTGGTGCCGGTTTTCATGATGGTCCTTTCCGGGGTCTGAGGGGTGTTGGCGATTCGGTTTGTTCACGCGCACGGTGCTCGGCGCGCCGCTTGATGCGGTCGAGTTGATGGGCCCAAAGCTGTTCGAAGCCCTTGACCCAGTCGTACACGGATTTCAGCTTCTCCGCTTCCAGGTTGTACACGCGTTGCTTACCGTGCTTGACCACCGCGACCACGCCGACCTTGCGCAGCACGCCCAGGTGCTTCGAGACTGCCGGCTGCGAAAGCCCCAGCGTTGCGACCAACGTTCCGACAGCCAGCGCGCCGCGCCGCGCCAGCAACTCGACAATCTGTCGTCGACGGGGCTCGGCGATGGCGTTGAACACGTCAGTGGTAGTCGGCGCACGCGGCATGCTCCGATTATATTCCTATATAGGAATATGTCAAGCCGGCCGATTTGCCCGCGTCGTGGCAAGATTTTCGGGCGGCAAACGACGCCGGATAAAAAGCCGCGGATACGCGCAGATGGACGCGGATCGGACCGCTTTCGTGCGCCGGCCACACGGTCATCGCCAAGGCAAGTATCAAGAATCTTATCCGCGTGGATCCGCGGCTATCCGCGGCTTGCTTGCCCTGCACCGTCCTGCCGTTGGCCCCGGATTCTTGCCACAGAGTCGATAAATGCCCTAAGTCATCGCTACCAGCAGTTCCTCGGAATTGCTCGGCGGGCGAAGGCCGTCGGTCCTGCCCGCGAAGTAGCGCTGGGAGAGCGTGGCTGCCGACACGTGTTGGACTTCTCGAAAGCCGGCTTCGCGGGCCAGGGCCAGCATCTCGGTCGGCGTGAAAAAGCTGATGAACGGCGTCCCGCTGGCTCGCGCACCCTTCTCCGCGCGCTCCAGCCCGGGCCGCACCTCGGGGTCGGCGAGTTCCAGCGGCAGCAGGAACGACATGGCGAGCGTGGATCCCGGGGCGAACGCCGCTACCTGGCGCAGCGTGGCCGCGATCGCGTCCTTGGTGAGGTACATGCTGACGCCGGTCGAGGCCACGACCGCCGGCCTGCCCGCATCGAAACCGGCTGCCGCCAGCCGCTGCCACCAGGCGTCGCCCGCCTCGAAATCGACCGCAACGAACCGCAGCCACTCCGGGATTCCGAAACCGAGTTCGATCAGCCGTCGCCGCTTCCAGGCCTGGGGGCCAGGTCGGTCGACCTCAAACACCAGCAGGCGGGAGGCGATCTCCGGCCGGCGCTGGGAGAAAGTGTCCAGGCCCGCTCCGAGAATGACGTACTGGCCAACACCGTGGCCGGCCCGCTCGACGACCAGATCTTCGATACAGCGGGCACGGGCCACGATAGCTGCTCGGAAGGGGCTCGTGCCCTGGGGGTCCATGTCAGGACGGCGACGCCAGCCTTCGTCGGGCGCCGCCAGCCGCAGGCCAATCTCGTCTTCGAGCACGTGCGGCGGCGGATCAACCTGGACATGCACGGCCCGCCACAAGGCGACCCTCACCGCGGTGCTGTCCGGTACCGCGATTTGCTGATCGTGCATGGTGGTCCTCGCTCCTTTGGTCACTGTTCATGCGTCAGCCTGCAAAACGCGTTGCGACGGTTCACGAAACGCGGCAAACCGCCGTCCCAAGTCTGCAACCTGGCCAGAAAAAGTTTAAGAGCCGTTGACGCGCGAGCCTGGCGCCGCGAACCTGCTCGTTCACGGGCGAAGTCTCGCGCCCGCGTTATCAAGGCTGGCCCTGGCCGTTGGCCCTGTTGCCAGCATACGTGGAACACCAAACCTCTGGGAGCGAAGCATGACCGACGTCGTCCGCATTACCACGGCATCCCGCGGCCGCGCGATCGCCTATTGGGCCGCCACCGTGCTCGTGGTCTTCTCACTCGGGTCCGGCGGCGTCGCCGACGTCCTGCGCATCCCGGCGGTCGTCGAAGGCATGACGCACCTGGGCTATCCGATCTACTTCTGCGTGATCCTCGGCGTCTGGAAGGTGCTGGGCGCGGTCGCGCTGCTCATTCCGCGCACGCCCCGGCTCAAGGAATGGGCCTACGCCGGCACGGTATTCGACCTGACCGGCGCCGCCGCATCGCACCTGGCGGTGGGTGATGATGCTGGCAAGCTGGTGGCGCCGATCGTCTTGACCATTCTCGCGCTAGTATCCTGGGCCTTGCGTCCAGCCGCCCGCCGCTTGGCTGATACCCCGCACGATTGAGAAAACGAATGCGTCAACGGAAACGCGACCGTCTGCCGCATGATTCACATCCCTGTGGGCCAGTGGCGGGTTAATTCGAGCGATTCGCCCGTTTCGAGCAAACTCTTGAGGCTGGCCAGGATCGACGGCCAGCCTTGGGAAACGCCGTCGATGAGCTTCGAGCCCGGCCGCTCCATTTCGTGAATGATCGTGAGCTTGACCGTGTCGCCTGCCGGTTCGAGTTCGTACGTCATCCGCGAAATGCCCTCGGCGTGCAACTCGGGCATGAATTGATTTTGCCACGACAAGACCAACCGCCGCGGCGGATCGATTTCGAGCACCTCGCCGCTGTCGCCGACGCGTCCGTCGGGGATCATCAGCCGCCAACTCGCGCCCGGCTGCCAGGTGCAATCCTGCCAGGTCTCACACCAGTATTGACGCGTGAACTCCGGCTCGAGCAAAGCCCGCCACAGCTTTTCTTGCGTGGTGCGAATGTACGTCACGTACACGAATCGCGAATCAGCCATCGCTGTCTCCTTCCAGTTTCTTCTTGAGATCTGCCAGTGCGCGCAGCCGGCCGCGCTCGAATTTGCCGATCCAGCGATCGGCAATCTGGGTGGATCGTCCAACCTGGGCTGCCGCCGCGCGGTGTACGGCAGCGGTTAATCGGGAAGTGTCGAGCGGGTCAGAATGGCAGTCTCGGATCCCAAGCGGCCGCGGACAACCAGTTTGTCGAGGCTTTTCCGGCTGAGGTCGCTTGTCCCGACGATCGGAATCGTGGATTCCTTCATGGCTTTGACGAAGGCGACCAACTCGGCAAGGCTGACAAAGCCGTCGGGAGCCGCGATCATCGTCGACTGGACGCTGGTCCGACCGGGACCGAGCACGGCTCGAGGGGTCAGGGTGTCGGCGTGGCCGAGCAGCCCCTGAGCGACCAGGAAGGTGAGCAGGCCGCCTTTGAGCGCTGACCATTCCATCGCCTCGGCTTCCAGACCGATAAACACCCTGCCTTTGGGAAGGGAAACGTCCGTGGATTCGCGCGCGTCGTCGGCCGAGGCGCCCGGCACAAGCAGCGGGGCGGCCAGATTTTCGTACAGCAAATCCCAAGATTCGGGAAAGGCGTTGCACGCGTCGCTCACGATCAGGACATGCCCCCGGCACGATTCGACGATTTGGGCCAGCTCATCCATCGGAAGCAGGTCGAGTCGCTGCTCGCTATGCGGACCGTGCAAAACCCATGAGCCCCCGGCGTCAGTATTGTAAACATCCTCTAAGCCGCGATGCGGCAGGGCCGGCGAATCGCGCGATTTTTGTTCTCGGTGCTCCTTCATGGACGGTGGATTTCCCTTGACTCCCTGGCCCGCATACGTGATGAGCAGGACATCGGCCGGTTGGCAGGCACTGGCTGCCTCGCGGATCACCTTTCGCACTTGGGCACCAGTCGCCTGGTCATTGGTCACGATCGTCTGTGCTGCCCGCGATGTACCGTTGCGGACGGTATCGGCCAGCAGTCGGGCGTCAGAAACCGCATAAGCCAGATCGATTTCATGGCTCTCAGCGGAGCGATCGGCGAAGGCGTACTTATCGATCCCGATGTGAACCGCATGCACCCGGCAACGTTGATAGAGCCCTGCGGCCGCCAGCCGCGATTCCAGGCGCGGCAGCAGGGGCCTGGCGATATCGAGGAACTGCGGTTCGCTCAGATTGCCGCGTGCCCAGAGCGCCATGAGCAGCCGCACGTCGCGCGTCAGGCTGGGATCATTCTCCGGACCAAACCAGCGTGTGGCCGATTTTACGAGCTGCTCGCTGGCCGTGCCTTGCCGCTGCATGGCGTGCAGGCGTTGCAGCAGTTCCGCGCTGTCCAACTCGGCCACCGTGGGTGCATCCGCCGGACGGCTCCGAGCTGCGGTCGTGGCCAATGTAATGCGGCCGATGACGCCGCCTTCGGGCACGCGGAACTTGGGCGTCTGGAGCGGCGCGAGCTTATGATCGGTCACGTATTTCGTGACCCCCTGTAAGGTGAATTCGTACGCCTCGTCGGCGGTGATGACGCCGTCGCCGTCCTTGTCGGCCTTGCCATTGAGCGCCTCGACCAGGAAGTGCGTAAACAGGCCGTGTTTCAACTCGGTCCGTTCGTGGCTCACCTGCGTGTCGTTGCAAGAGTCCAGTTCCACCATGCCCTGGCCGAACACGAACTTCTCGCGCTTGAAGTTGTACGCCGGCGCCGTACTGTCTCCCTTCACCCCGCCGGCGTGGCAGGCGTCGAGAATCACGATTTTCTGCTGGGCCTTGCACCGCTGAAGGTATTCGTACACGCGTTTCATGGGTACGCCCGTGTCGCTCAGCGCATCGTCGCTGACGTCGCTGCCGTCGATCGGGATCAGGTAAGTTCGGCCGGTCGCATCGCACGCCCCATGACCGGAGAAGGCGAACAGCACCGCGTCGTCCGGCTCGACTTGGGTCAGGAGCGTATTGAGTTCCAAGAGGATGCTGCCGCGGGTCGGCTTGCGGCCCGCCGCCTCGGCATCGCACAGGAGCCGGACACGCTCGGGCGCATAGCCGCCGTGCTTGATCAGCGCATCGCCCAGGGCTGCCATGTCGTCGGCGCAGAAGCGCAGCTTGTGGATATTCTCATAGTTGTTCACGCCGATCAGCAGGGCCCAGCGGTTCTTGACGGCGGCTGAAGGTTCCGTGGCTTGCAGGTCGAGCCCTTTGGGTCCTTCGGCTTCGGCCGAGTCGGCCGGGGCGTGCGGCTTGCCGGGCAGCGGCTGTTCGGCCGCCGCGGGCATCAAGAGGGCGAAGACTGCCGGCAACCACCACCGGGCCCAACGCGTGATGCGCAAGCGGCTCATGGCACACTCCTCGGCTGGCATTGCCTAATTCCCGGCTGCTGACAGTGTCCGCCAGGGAACGATACGCAACTCGTATTGGCTCATTTCTTCGGCGCCCAAGCCTCGCAGCCCGGAGCCGGCTCCCGGCGCGGCATCGAACACGGCATAACTCATAAGACGGCCCAAGGGGGATTCGAGGACATTGTCGGCCGTGCCCCGCTGGGCGGTTTCCACGCCTTTGGCTTGTTCGATATCGGCCGAAGCCAGCGCGCGAAAATCCTTGGGGGGGCCTTTCGCGCGGGTGGCGATGACCACCAATTGTTCGTTGCCCAGCGGTTTGGCGGTTACGGGGAACGGACGCGTGGCGAAGCTTTTTTCGGGGAACAAGCGATTGTTGGCCCCGATCGCATCCATGCGCGGAAACAAGGCCTGGATCTCGAAGTTGGCGTCGATGTAGAGCAGCGTAAAATCAATCGCATCCGTGTCGTGATTAGTGACCCGCCAGCCGACGAACTGGCCGGGATAAATCACCGGCGGGCGCGTTTGCAGGACGCTGCCCTCGCGGTCCCGCTTGTCGCGGTAGCGCACCATCTCGACCGTGAAATCCAAGCCTTCGGACTCGTCGCCCAAGTGGCTGCCGGAGGGCACGCACAGCTTCAACAGGTTTTCGGCCCGAAACAAACGTTCCAGGCGAGCGACGCACGTGGCGGCTGCGTCGCCGGCCGGAAGCTCGAAGCGCGGGCTCTCGGCCGGCAGCGGCACGCCGGGCTCCGCCATGGCAACCGCCTCGGGCACCAGCACCAGCCCGTCACGGTGCTGAATGACCCAGCGGGCATCGTCAAGTTGCGGGACCAAGCGAAAAACGGCCTTGGGCCGCGTGGCCCGTTCGGCCAACTCGGCCGCCAGTTTCTCCAGCGAACGGCGCGCGTCGGGGTCCAGCTCTGGCTGCTTCACATCGACGGCGACTGCCAGCCGCATCTCGCCGTAATCGAGATACGCCAGGGTTGCGTCACAGTTGCTCGGGAGTTGAGCGGGCGCCGGGTGCCGCTGATATTTGTCGGGAACGAATTTAGCAATCGACGAATCGGGCCGAATCGGCACCACGACCGCATCCAGCGCACCGAGCTCGCGAACGCCGACGTAGCCGAGCGATCCTGCCGGTAGATCGTCGGTGGGCTCGCCGTCGGTGCCGGTCCGGCCGGGCGGATACACCGCCAGAACCGCGCCCGGCCGCAGTCCGTCCAAATCGCCGGCGTTCAGCTTCCACTGCGACGTTCCGTTGGCCTCGAGCAAATAGCGTCGCTCTGGCCGGTGGGTGTTGAGCACCGCATGGTCGAGGTCAACGCCATCGGCATAGGGCGTCGGCCCATAGCGTCCCCAGGCGCGATAACGCGCCCACACCGCGGCGGCCAGATCGTGGTACGACAGCTCGTCGTGGCCGGCCCCCTGGAGGATGCTGCACAACGTGTACGTGAACAGGCCGTAGGGTTCGCGGCGCGTCGCTGGCTCGTCGCCATACGGCATCGGCCGTTCGATTGCGTCTTCCGAAGATTGGCAGGCGTAAAACACGACCAGGCGCTTGATCGGTTCCTGCACGTCGAAAGGTATCTCCGCCTTAGCGGCCGCCGGCTCCGCGGCCGTGTCATCCACGGACCGCCCAATGCCCAATGCTTTGGGCGGCACGTGACGGCTTCGCTCCTGCGAATCGCCGCGGATGCCCTCGCCCGAGTGACAGCAGTCGAAGATCGCCCACAACGTCGCGCCGCGGTCGACGATCTGGCGGCACCACACGAACAACTCGTCGTCGACAATCGCACCTCGGACGGTCGGCTGCTGCGTGCCCAAGCGCTCGACATCGGCCGGCAAGAACGTCTCGTCCCAGCCATCGCGGTCGTCAGGATCTGGATGCGCCGGGTCGGGCACATTAAGCTGCTGGCTACCATGTCCGCTCAAGAGCACGACGATCTGGTCGCCCGGCCCGGCGACCTGGATCAGCCGCTCGAACTCGGCCGCGATATTGGCGCGCGTCGGGCGGCCGGCGGCGCTTGCACCCTCGGCCAAGGTGCGGATGGCGCCGGACGAAAATCCATAGCTGGTTTCCAGCACGCGCCGCATCAACACCACATCATTCGCCGGGCCTTCGAGTTGAAAAGACTCCGGCAAGCGCTCGTAGCGCGTGCAACCAATCAGCAGCGCGCTTTTTTTGCCGGCCGCCAAACGCGTGGTCGGTTCGGCCGCCACCGCTTGTGCCAGCAACATGGCAAATCCCAAACATGGCGCGAGCACACAGCGACAATGGCCAAATCGCGTCGGCATGCGAGCTACCTCGATTCCAGGTCGTTGGTTCGTTTTCAAGCGCCGCCGGGAGTTCACACCAGATCTATCCAGCACAGCCGGTTTCGCTTAGCTATTGGACCCCAGGTCAGGAACCGTCGCAAGCAAATACCACATGACGAACCGACCCGGTATCAATCGAGGTTCGTGTCACAAATCCCCCGATAGACACGACCACGTCATTCGTGCCCCTAAACGTCCAACTGCGCGTTGCCTGTCGGCATCAGCCTTTGGTGCGATAGCCGAGGCTGGCCAGCAGTCCGCGGACTTGGTCGAGATGCCGGCCCTGGATTTCGAGCAGATCGTCTTTGACGGTGCCCCCCGCGCCGCAGCTCGCCTTGAGACGCGTCAACAGGCTGGGCAGGTCGTTCTCACCTGCCGGCAAGCCGCGCACGACGGTCATCCACCGACCGCCGGGCCGCTTTTCCAGTGCGATGCGCGCCGTTTGCTGTTGCGGAGGCGTTCGCGCGGGGGCGGGAGCCGGTGGCGGCGGGCAGCGGCAGGCTTGTTCCAACTCGCCGCAGCGCTCGCACCGCGGAGGTCGATCCCAAGGCGTTCCCTCGAACAGCCGCATTGCCGCCTATCTCAACCTGGCCAGGTTTTTAGTGCAACACGATCGAGCGCGGTGGCCAGAGGCCTGCCAAACTTCGCCGCCAGCGGCCACAATCTAGCTTGCCCTGCCGGTGTAATCAATTATTTTTGGTGCGTTGCCGATTGTTTGCACGCGGCGATTACGCGACTTGCACCCTCTTTCCAGAAGCCATGATGGATCTGCTCAATCACACGTTTGCGACGCCCGAGGAAAATCTGGCCTGCGACGAGGCGCTGTTGAACGCGGCCGAGCAGGCCAGCCAGGCGCGCGAGGTGTTGCGATTCTGGGAAAGCGACCGGCCGCTGGTCGTGCTGGGCTACTCGTCGCACGTCGAGCGCGAGGTGCATCAGGACTTCTGCCGCCGCAGCGAGATTCCCATTCTCCGACGCACCAGCGGCGGAGCGGCGGTCGTGGCCGGGCCGGGTTGCCTGATGTACGCCCTGGTGCTGAGCTACCAACTTCGGCCGCAACTGCGCGATCTCGGCGTCGCGCATGACCTGGTAATGGGCCGCATGCTCCAGGCCCTGGCCCCGCTGGTGCCGCAGCTCGAGCATCGCGGCACGTGCGACCTGGCCTTGGACGGTCGAAAAGTCTCGGGCAACAGCGTCCGCTGCCGGCGCGATCACTTGCTCTATCACGGCACGCTGCTCTACCGCTTTCCGCTCGAACTGCTCGACGCCTGCCTGGCCATGCCGCCGCGCCAGCCCGACTATCGCGGCGGCCGCGGCCACGGCGCGTTCGTGGCCAACCTGCCCCTGGATGCCGAAAGCATCCGGGCCGCGCTCGCCCAGGCTTGGCAGGCAGACACACCCGGCTCGCCCCCCTCGCCGGCCGAATTGCACACGCTGATGGCCGAAAAATACTCTCGGCCCGAGTGGAATTTTAAGCGTTAGGCTCGCCCGAAAAATAACTTCTGTTTTTTCCGGCCCCTCACCCGGCCCTCTCCCGCAAGGGGAGAGGGGTCGCGGAGAAGTTATTTTTCGGTCGATCCTTAAGGTGTGGGCGATTGGCGTTGTGCCGGAGAAAAGATGCGGCCCGGCGGTCGGCAATCCGGCATGCGTGTCGCGTGGCGCGAGTTCCGGCGATCAACCCGACCTGGCCAAATTGAGTCCTGGCAGGGCCTCGATCACGGGCGCAGCCGATGGTTCCGTTTCGGATACGTGCAGCGTCCCGTTCTTTTCCGCCAGCGTTCCCGCGGCAATTGCCGCTGCAAGCTGCCGCAAGATCAATTCGCGGAGTTGTTGGCTCGTGCTCTTGAAGCCGAGCATTCTGGCAACGGCCACGATTGCCTCCTCGCGCGCCACTCCCAGATGCCCATCGATCAGCACCAGCAGGGCACGATCGATTTCCGGCGGCGGCAGCATTTCGGGTTTTTTGAGGCCGCCGGACTTCACGGATTCCCGGTTGCGGATCGGAACAACGGTCTGATCCGTTGGCTGAAAGAAGGCATTCTCGGCTCGCACGAGGCCGATATCGATGGCTTCGGACAGCGCGTTCTTCACCGCTTGGCTGATGCGGCTGCCGGTCCGTGCCGCGCCGCAGAGCGTTGCCAGCCGCCGGGCAATTTCATCGCCGTGTACCGGGCCCTCGATCTGGACAACCTTAACGGCCAGGCCCATCAAGGTGCGCAAGGGCATATCTGGAATCGCCTGGGCGGCCCCCACGGCGAAGTCGGCTTCCCGGTACGGAACGGTAGGATCGATATCGTGCTGCGCCACTCGCTCGATCGACACGCGTTGCTCATGCAGCTCCTGCTCGCGCTGTTGGGCCGCGACCAATTCATTCTCGCGAATTGCCCAGGCGACCTTGGCAGCCTCGATTGCGGCGATCGCCTTGGCGAGCTGCGCTTGGGGCCGCTGGAACCAATCGGTGCTCCAGATGCGGTGGATCACCCAGCCGCGATCTTCCAGGACCTGTTGCCGCAGACGATCGCGATCGCGCGCCGACCTCGACGAATGGTACTGCGCGCCGTCGCATTCAATGGCCAGTACGTAGCGGCCCGGCTTTTCCGGATCGATCACAGCCAGATCCACGAAGAATCCGGCGACGCCGACCTGGCACTCCACCTGGTGCCCCTGGGCGATCAGCGCCTGGGCGACTTGCCGCTCGAACTCCGAATCGTAGCTCTTGTGAGTTGAGGCGGCGACATCCAAATAGCCGGTCTCTGCGTAACGGAGGAAGGTCTTGAAGGCTTTGGCGCCAACGGCACTCGCCCGCGCAAGATCAATATCATCGGCCGTGATCGAGGAAAACACCTCGCAACGGGCTCGCGCTCGGCTGATGAGCACGTTCAGCCGGCGTTCGCCGCCTTTGTTGGACAACGGCCCAAAATTCATCGCCAGAAAGCCGGACTTATCCCGCGCATAACCGACGGAGATGAAGATGACTTCCCGCTCGTCGCCTTGGATGTTTTCCAGGTTCTTGACAAAGAACGGCTCGGCGCCGCCGGTGAGAAAGAACGCTTCGGTATCTTTCGAGCTCCGCCGCAGCAGTTCCAACTCGTCGAGAATGGCGTCGCGCTGGCTGACAGAAAACGCCCCGACGCCCAACGATACGTGCGGAAGCTCGCGCGCGTGCTTCATCACGGCCTCGGCCACTGCCCGGGCCTCGACGCGATTGGTGGCCGAACGCCCGCGATCGAACAGGCCGTCGCGGAGGTGGTGAAAGACGAGCCCCTCGCTGGCTCCGCGCAAGGGGCTGGGCACCACGAACAACTGATCGTCGTAGAATTCGTGGTTCGAGACGGCAATCAGCGACTGATGCCGACTCCGATAATGCCACTTGAGCATCCGTTCGGGCACTTGTTGCGATTTGCACAACGCCAGGACGCTATCCAGATCGCTGGCGTTGTAGTCGTCCGTTTCGTCTTCGGCGGGCGCGGAATCGCTCAGTGCGTTGAAGAACTGGGTCGGCGGCAACTGCTTATCGTCCCCGACCACGGCCATCTGTCGCGCTCGGGCCACGGCCCCCAGGGCATCTTCCGGCCGCACCTGGCTGGCCTCGTCGATCAGCAGCAGATCGAACTGGGTGCTGTCGGGTTCGAGGAATTGCGCGATCGACATGGGGCTCATCATGAACACCGGCTTGATCGCCTGGATCGCGCGTCCGGCCTCCTTGATCAGCCGCCGGATCGGCTTGTGGTTTTTTCGCTTATTGATTTCGTGCTTGAGAATGCCGAGCTCGCCCAGCTCCGAAGCGCCGGTGGGAATGGCTTGATAGTGGGCCAGCGCAACTTCGAGCCGTGCCAACTCGATTCGCAATTGGTCGTGCGCTTGAAAATCTTCGCGGAGCCGGCTGTGCGACTTGCCGTCGAACGCGGCGAGGCCCGGCCGCGCCTTGAATGCGGCAATCATCAGGCTTTCGAGGTAGGCCATCGAGAGCCGGTCCTCGGCCAGAGCCGGTTCAAGCAATCCGCTGAACAGCTCGCTCGGCAATTGCCCCAGGCCTTCGGCATTCAAGGCCGACCAACATAACCGGAAAGCGATCCAGCTCGTTAGCGACTCCAAATCAGCCTGCCATTGGCCGAGCCGCGCGCGGGCGTCGCGCAGCGGCAGGTGATTGATGTCCGAGCATCCAAAGGCCAGCGGCAAATCGAGAGCCACGTCGCGAAAGATCTCTTGCAAATCTGATAGGAGCTTCTTGAGATCCGCTCGAATGGTTTGGACGAGATCGGCTGTTTTCTTGCGACTTTCGAGCGTGGCCATTGCCTGCCGGAACCCGCTGGAAATGCCCTCTGCGCGGCATTGCGACTCCCACTGCTCGATGGCCTGCAAGGCAGGCCAGTTCGACTCGGTGCCACGCCAGAAATGGCCGAGGGCTTGCGCCCCCAGGTCGGAATTCGGCTGCTGCGATTCGATCTGCACGCGCGCGTTCTGCCAGGCCGCGAGCGTATCGAGGATCTGCAGCCGCTCGTCCAATTGCCCGGGCAACTCAATCTTCAGGATGCCGCGCATGTCGGCGATCGCTGCGCGATATTTTCGATTGAAAATGCGGAACCAGCTTCGACCGTGGCTGGCGATCGAGCGACGCGCTTCGCTCATATCCACCAGCCAGCCGGCCGGCGCGAGCCAGGGATCGAGCCGGGCATGTGCCGCGGTCAATGCAAGGCCGGCTGCGACCAGTTCGGCGATTGCGTCCCGGCTATGATCCCAGACGGCGTGGCCCATCGCAGTGCGATCCATGTCGGGCGCCAGGGCCAGGGCCCGACCCATCCGCGCCAAGCATGCGGCATCGCTCGCTGAATTGCCGGGCTGCTGCCTCAACGCCGCCGAGAGATCGTCCGTGGCTGAAATCAACCGGTGCAGCTGCTCGATCAAGTCCGGTAGCCGCTGTTGCAACCGAGCCAACTGGGTCGGCAGGCAGGAGTCCAGCATCACGCCGCGCCAGGAGTGCTGGGCGGGAGTCCCCATATCGGAAATGTGCCTCACGACCTCCCCCAGCAGGCTCTTTTTCGCTGCCAGGTCGCTGGGCGACCAGCCCAGCGGGTCCGCGAGGCCGAAGTCTGCCGGCTTCGTGTCTTTGGCCTGGAGACGACAAAGCTCGCCCATCACCAAGTAGGGCGTCATCGCGGACGATTCGATGGTCCCGTGTAGGTTGTCAACGTGCAGGTTGAGCCGGTCGCGCAACCTGGCAAGATTCGCAGCCTGCTCCTCGATCTTCTCCTGCTTCGGCGGACCGAGCGCCAGCGTGCGTTGAAGGTCTTCGAGCACGACGCGTTTATTGGCCTTATGACTGTGCAGCTCGAGGCAGATATCGCCCAGGCCGATGTTGTCCAGCCGCCGCTTGACGACGTCCAGGGCCGCCATCTTCTCGGCCACGAAAAGCACTTTCTTGCCGGCGCGCACCGCGGTCGCAATCAGATTGGCGATGGTTTGCGACTTGCCGGTGCCGGGCGGTCCCTGGATCACCAGGTTTTGTCCGCGCCGCACTTCCTCGATCGCGACGGTCTGCGAACTATCGGCGTCGACGACGTGGGTCAGATCGAGCGGTTGTAGCACGCCATCGATCCGCTCCGAAGTTGAGCAAAACGGCGGCAGCGGACGAAACCCGTCGCCCAGCAGTCCCGAGATCAATGGATGCGCGTCGATCCGGTTCGCCTCCGGCCAGTTCGCCGGATCCAAATCGCGATACATCAGGAATTTTGTGAACGAGAAGAACCAGACCACCATGTCGTCGGGCCGGACTTCCCAGCGGTCCTTGCCCTCGATCGACTTCGCGACAAGCTGGAAGTACGCTGCCGGCGAGAAATCGTCCGACTCGACGACCTCGGGCAATTGGATGCCGAAGTCCGCAGCCAGCTTCGCCTGAAGCGATAAATTCGTGGCAATTTCTTCTTCGCGCCAGCGGAGCCGAAATTTCGCATTCGCGTTTTTGCGATTCAGTTCGACCGGCAGCAGCAAGAGCGGAGCGAACCGCTCCTGATCGGAAGCGTCGGCCTCGAACCACTTCAAGAAGCCGACTGCCAAATACAGGATATTGACGCCTTGCTCCTCTTCGTGCGTCTTGGCATCGTAGAACAGGTTCAGCAATCGCTTCTGCAGCCCGTCGGAAGTCAAGGCCGTCTGTAACCGATCGTCCGTGTAGCGCTCCGTGGCTTCTTCGTCCGATTCGTCGGGCTGGAACAGGACGACGTTCTGCTGGTCATCGTCGCTGGCTTCCGGCTGCTCGGTTCCCGGGCGGGCCAGGAAGGACATCGCTTTGCGTTCTTTGACCAGCAGCCGGAATACGTCTTCGGCGCGCTCGCCCACAATTTCGATATTGCGGGCCTTGGACTTGCGCGGCGTGTTCAAGAGGCGATTGCGCAGGGTTAAATCGAGCAACTCTTGCTTGGCCTTGCCGAGTCGATTCGCAACCATGCCTGGCTCTAGCGTCATGGGCATCCCTTCGAGAGACTCGATTGCGACGTTTACTCGGCCGAGCGTCGATCCTCGCCAAGATAGCACGCGCTGGCGCCGAAGCAAAAACGGCTGCGCACTTTCCGCCGGATATGCC
>DATCFX010000902.1:0-2259 GCA_036509275.1 Pirellulales bacterium
CTTGAATCGGCCGCAAAGTGAACCTCTCGAAATCCGGGCCACGCGCGACGAACCTTGGGACGCGGCCGCGCCGGTGTCGCTGGCCTGCGCGCCGCTGGCCACCAGCCAGCAAGCCACGCTGACCGTGCTGGCCGCCGGCGACGTGCGCTTGAGCATCACCAACGCACGACTCGAGGCGATCGAGCCGCCGCGAGTCGGCGACGGCAGCGCGGAAGCGGTTCGCGCCGTTTATCGTTACGATCCGCAGCGTGAGGCAGCGGCCGAGACCTCGCCCGCGGTCGAGCTTGCCGTCGGCAGCAACTCGCCGCCGCAGGCCGGGGCGATCGTTTGGAACCAGCGGATCGAGGCGCTGATCGAGCCCAGCGGCCGCGAACTGTTCCAAGGCACCTGGCAGATCGAGAACCACGGGCGGACCGCCTGCCAGGTGCAACTGGGCGACGTGGGGCGGGTGATCGGCGTGTGGCTCGACGCCCAGGCACAGCCGGCCGTGCATCACGGCCAAGCGCTCGACATCCGACTGACGCACGGCCGGCGATTCTCGACCCTCGTGATTCAATATGAACAGCAGCAGGCGCCGTGGCGACTGATCGCAGCCAGCAGCGTCGTCATGCCGCCGATCGACCTGCCCGTCGTCGATCAAACCCATGTCATTTGGGTGCCGGCCGGTTACTCGATCGTCCAAGGCCGCGTGCATCGCAGCTCGGGCCACGAACCCTCGTGGAGCCGCCGGCTGTTCGGGCCGTGGGGCCGCGATTCCCGGCAAGCGCCCTTCGATCCCACCGAAGTGCAGCAGTGGTCGGCACTGGTTGGCATGCACCCGGTCGCTGAGCAGTCGACCATCGCCTTGGCTTTTCTCCGACAGCTTGGCCAGCATTCGCGCGCCGCGCAGACGCTGACCAAAGCCACGAACTGGGGTCAACTCCTGAGCGGCGTGCGGCCGCTGCCCTCTTCCGCCGGGCACGCGGCCGTACTCGTCGACCGCCAGGCGCTGGCGGATCAAGGCATCTGGCCCGTCTCGCCGGTGACAGCCGAGGCGAGCGGTTCGAGCAGCCAAGAGGACGTCGCGCGCGGCCTTTCGATTTTGCAGTATGCCGACCTGGCAATTCTCGTCAGCCCCGAAGCGCTCGTGCTGACGACCGCCAACAGTGCGGCTGCCCAGCGCGATCAGCTCATTCCGCTGGAGTTGGCGTCGCTGTATGCCGCCGGGCCCGGCGGGCTCGAACGGCAAATGCGCGCCGGCGCGGTGCGCGAGAGCGCTCGATTTGTACACGCGACGGGTTGGCGCGCCGAAATCGCGCCTCCCTGGCACGCCCTCGCCGAGCGCGGCCGCTGGCATCCCGACGGCTGGACCGCGTATCGACTCGACACCCCGGCCGGCACGCCCGTCCAGTTCACCCTGGTTCGAAACACCGTGATGCAAGCCGCCGCCGCGCTGGCATTTTTCTGGGCCGTCGTCTTCGGCGCTTGGCTCCCGCGGCGACGGCCCTCATGGCTCGTGCTCCTGGCCGGGCTGTGCGCCGCGGCCGCGCTGCTGCTGCCGGCGGCATCCGCGCCCATCGCCTCCGGCGGCCTGCTGGGGACACTGGCCGCGCTGGCCTGGCGCCTGGTCCTGCCGCGTCGCTTAGGCGCAAGCGATGCCTCGGCGGTTCGCGCGCCCTCGGGTTCGACCACGGCGAAACTGGCCGGCGGCGTGGCGCTCGTGCTGCTGTTGAGCATCTGCCTTTCGCGCGCGGTGGGCGCCGAGCCGCTCAATAGCCCGGAGTCCGATGCCAGCATCTTTCGTGTCTTTATTCCCAGCGACGAAGCGGGCAAAGCCACCGGCCAGCGCTATCTCGTGCCCGAGGAATTGTACAAAATGCTGCACCAGCGGGCGTTGGAAGCCCGGGGTGAGCCGGAAGGTTGGCTGTTGCGGGGCGCGCATTACCGGGCCACCTTGCAGCGGGCGATGGGCGGCAACACCTTGGAAGTCGGCGAGTGCGTGGCAGGATTCGACATTGAAGTCCTGTCGCCCGCGGCCCGCGTGCGCCTGGCGCTGGGGCGCTCGGGTCTCGCCGAATTGCCGCGGCAGGGGTTGCTCGACGGCAGCCCCGTTGCGCTCGAGTGGGATCCGCAGGCGCAAGTGCTGGAATGCGTGCTTGGCGAGCCGGGCACGTATCATCTGGATGTGCCCCTGCGGCCGGTGGTGCGCACGGGCGTCGATTGGACGGGGTTCGAGATCGGCATTGCACCGCACGCCTTGAGCACGATGACGCTGCGGCT
>DATCFX010000903.1:0-1178 GCA_036509275.1 Pirellulales bacterium
CAAAGCCGCTGTATGAAGTCGTCTACGACGCCAAGACCGGCGACGTCAAGCACGACCGCACGGGCCAGGTCACCGCGCCGAAGTTCCCGTTCCCGGCGAAGTTCAAGACCGCCGCCACCGCACCGCGCCGCGAGCAGTTGGCCGCTTGGATCACTTCGACGGACAACCAGTATTTTGCCCGCAGCTATGTCAACCGCTTGTGGGGCTACCTGTTTGGCGTGGGCATCATCGAGCCGATTGACGACATTCGGGCCGGCAATCCGGCGAGCAATCCCGAGTTGCTCGATTATCTGACGGGCGAGTTCATTCGTTCGAATTTCGACGTGCGGCACATGATCAAGCTGATGGTCAGCAGCCGCACCTACCAACTGGCGTTTGTCACCAACCGCTGGAACGCGGACGACCGGATCAACTATTCGCATGCCCTGGCCCGGCGCTTGCCGGCCGAGGTACTGTACGACACGGTGTACACGTCCATGGGAGCGACCTCGCAGTTTCCAGGAGTGAAGGCCGGCACGCGGGCGGCCGAGTTGCCGGACTCGGGCGTGGAGTTGCCCAGCGGCTTTTTGTCGACGTTCGGGCGTCCGCCGCGCGAAAGCGCCTGCGAGTGCGAACGCTCCAGCGGCCTGCAATTGGGCCCGGTGATGGCGCTCATCAGCGGTCCGACCATTGCCGAGGCGATTGCCGATCCGAAGAACGCCCTGGCCGCGCTGGTGGCCAAGGAACCGGACGACCATAAGTTGGTCAACGACATCTTCCTGCGCGTGATGAACCGGCCGGCCACCGATCGCGAGATCGCCGCCAGCTTGAGCAGCATGAAGACCATCGACGCGGATCATCACAAGCTGGTGGTGTCCCTGGCGCAGCGCGAGGCCGCGGTGGCGGTGCTGCGCGTCGAGCAGGAAAAGCAGCGTGTTGCCTCGATGGCCCAGGCGCAACAGGATGTTGACCAATACGAGAAGGCCATCGCGCCGCAGGTGGCCGAAGCCGCCAAGCAGCACGCGGCCGAGATCGTGCGGCTGGAAGGTGAGCGGAAAAAGGTCGAAGCGGCCGTGTCGATCCGGCAAGCCGCTTGGGAAAAGAAGCAGTCGCCCACGGTCGAGTGGACTCCGCTACGGCCTGCGCAAGTGCGAACGCCCGAGGAGCTACACGCCACCGTGCTGGCCGATCGGTCCGTG
>DATCFX010000904.1:0-3207 GCA_036509275.1 Pirellulales bacterium
CAACGCCGTCCATACGCTGGACGACCTGGTGATTTCCAGCCCGACCGAATTCGGCCCGTCGCAGATGGTCACCGTGACCGGCACGGTGGGCACCTTTACGTTGTCGTTCAACGGCCAGACGACGGGCACGATCACCGCGTCCGGGCTCACGGCCTCTTCGCTGCAAACGACGTTGCAGAGCTTGTCGAACGTCGGTGCCGGAAACGTCAGCGTGGTGGCCACCAGCACCGCGGGAATCTTCGTCGTCACGTTTCTTGGCACCGTGGGTGCTGGCAATCCCCCCGTCATGATCGTCAGCAGTACGGCCACGGCCACGGTCGCGGTGACCGTCGCCATCGGCAAGGCCGGCGCGGGCACGCTGGAAATGACTGCCAACAATTCGGCCCTCACCGGCGGCTTCACGGTCTCGGCTGGCACGCTCGCCGTGGGCGCCGCCGGGGCGCTGGGACCGGGAACCGGCAGCAACATCATCACGCTGGCCGGCGGCACGCTGCGCTCGGATTCGAGCAGCGTCAGCTCGCTCAGCAACAACCTGCGGCTGACGGCCAGCTCGACGGTCGGCGGCTTCAACCCGCTCTCCTTAACCGGCACCATGACCGTCGGCGCCTTCACGCTCACGAACCTCGACAGCGGCGGCCTGACGCTGGGCACCTCCGGGCCGCAGGGGGCGATCACGTTCGCCAACACCACGGCCACCGCGTTCACGCTCGCGGCCAATTTCGACGCACCGGTGACCATGAACGGTACGTTCCTCACCCAGGCCGCGACCGGGCAGACGCTCACCAAGACCGGCACCGGCACGCTGACGATGAACGTGACCAATGCGGAGTATTTCAACACCACCGTTTCGGCCGGCACCCTGCTGATGACCAACGGCAGCGCCTTTGGCACCACCGGCACGATCCCCACGATCACGGTTGCCAACCTGGCGGAACTCGATCTGGACATGCCCTCGGGTACGATCATTGCGCCGTACAACTTCTCGATCACCGGCGTCGGGTTCAACGGCGTACCGGACGGTGCGCTGCGGATGCTCGACAACAACCCCTCGGCGCCCGACACGCTGACGCTCACCGGCGCCATGTCGCTGGGCTCGGGGCTGGACTACATCGGCGTGGACGCCGGCAGCGCGAATCCGACTAATCCCTCGACCGACACCGACGACTTGGTGATTCAGAACGGAACGGTGGCGGCGGACATCATCAGTAACGTTGTCAATGTTGTCGGCGGGATTGGCAAAGTCGGCTACGGCACGCTGACGTTGGGTGGAAGCCTGCCCAACACGTTCACCGGCGGCGCGTCCGTCAACCAGGGCACGCTGCTGTTAAGCGACGCCGGCTACTTCGCCCTGGGCGGCTACGTGGCTTCGGGTACGCCGCCCGCCGCGGCGACGATCACCGTCGGCGATGGCGGTGGCTTGCCAGGCTCGGACATCCTGCGCGAGAACACCAGCGGCCCCTTCAACAACCAGTTGGGCTACAACGACGGATCGGGCACCTATGCGCCCAACCTCGTGGTCGGCATTTCCGGCTTGTTCGACATGACCAACGGCGCCGGCATCAGCAATCAGTTGCAGGACACGATCGGCAGTTTGACGCTCGAAACCGGTGAAACCGAAAGTGCGCAAATGGACCTCGGCACCGGCGGCGGCACCCTGACGGTGAGCAACCAGACCGCCACCTCCGCGACCAGCATGACCGTCAGCGCCTTCGGAGCCACCGACTCCAACGCCGTGCCGGCCTACATCCAGAGTGCCAGTGCCGGCAACCCCAGCAACCTGAACTTCATCGGCGTGAGCACCACCTGGAACATCAACGGCCCGCTCGTCCCCAATGACCAGATAGCTCCCCCCAACGCCGACCTGCTGATCTCGGCCGCCTTGGGCGGAAGTTCACCGATTACCCAGGTGCTGGGTACCACCACGCCGGGGATCGGCGGCGCGGTCTGGCTCGGCAACGCCAACGACTCCAACTTCAGCGGCGCAATCACCATCAACGCCGGGGTCATCGACCTGGTAGGCGCCACCGTCGTGGACATCCCCTTCACGATCAATGTCGGCGGCACGCTCGTGGCCGACAACAACAATACGCCGTACACGGGCATCAGTTCGAACGTCAGCGCCGCCGAGTTGACGGAAGTGCTGACTTCGCCCAATAACGACTACGTCGCCTCGCGCTTCCAGGCCACCAGCGTGCTGAATCTGGCCGGCGGCACGTTCGTGTACGAAGGCCCGTCGGCCACCACCACGAATGCCTCGAGCGACATCGGCAGCGACTACGTGCCCAACGTCAATTTGTCCGGCGTTACGCAAAGCATCTTCGAAACCGTCTACAACGGCGGGCAGTTGGTGCTGGGGTTGGGCAACGTCACGCCCGCGGTCACCGGGGCCACGGTCGCCTTCGTCACCGGAACGCCGGATGCCGGCGTCACCCCGCTGGACATCGCCGGCTCGGGCAACTATCAACTGAACGACATCGGCTTTGGCGGTCTGACGAACTTCATCTCCTATGCCACGATCGTCAACTCGGCCGGGCTGGTGAACGTCGTCGAAGTCGGCGGCTCCAACGGCACGGACCTGTATGCCCCCAGCGCGGCCAACATCCCCAATTATTACATCGTCAGCGGATCGAACACGCTGGCCAACGCACCGTCCGGCAGCAATGTCTTGATCAATTCGGCCTCCGGCAACCAGGTGCTCGGCGGCACCTTAAGCGTCAATTCTGTCACCGTCCAGGGCTCCGGCATCTCGATCTCCGGCGGCGGGACGCTGACCACGACCGAGTATATCAACGATGGCAGCGGCAACACGCTCAGCATCGGCGCTCTCGACTTCGGCGGCATCTCCGGCCAGATCTTCAATGCCGGCACGTTGGCGATCAATAGCGTGATTACCGGCACCGCCGGGCTGGCCATTTCCGGCGTGCCCGACACGGGCGTGGCCGGCACGCCCACCGTGACTTTCGGCGCCCCCTCGATCAGCGCCTCGCCCTACACGGGCAGCCTGACGATCACCGGCGGCATTGTCGACGTGCAAGATGGCCGGGCGCTGGGCGCGCAGTCCAGCGCCGTGACCGCGACCGTGGGCCTGGGCGCTCAGTTGGAACTGGACGGAGCCTTGTCCGTAGGCAACGTCGCGCTCTCGATCGCTCCCACGACGGGAACCTTGTACACCCCGCTGCCGGGACTGTTGGTGACCGGCACAACCAC
>DATCFX010000905.1:0-7605 GCA_036509275.1 Pirellulales bacterium
GCAACGGACCACTACCGTCACACTTTGTGCCGCTCGCGGTAGCGCTGCACGGCCGAGTGGACTTCGGCCGTGGCGGCCTGGGCATTGTCCCAGCCGCCGGGCTCGATGGTCACGCCCTCGAGCTGCTTGTAGGTGGCGAAAAAATGCTCGACCTCGCGGAGGAAGTGCGTCTCGACGTCTTCAAGATCCTGGTATTCGGCAAACAGCGGATCGAAGTGGGGCACGCCCAGCACCTTGAAATCGTTCACCCCCCGATCCCGCATGCGGAACAACCCCACGACGCGGGCTTCAATCAAGCAGCCGCTGAAGGTCGGCTCGTTGACCATCACCAGAATGTCCAGCGCGTCGCCGTCTTCGGCCAGCGTCTGGGGAATGAAACCATAATCGCCGGGATAGTGGCTCGACGAATACAGGTAGCGGTCGAGCCGGATCAGCCCCGTGGCCTTGTCCACCTCGAACTTACTGCGGCGGCCCTTGGGGATCTCGACGATGGAATTGACCACGCGGGGGATGTTGGTCCCCGGCGAGACGTTCATGTAGGGGCTGGACTCGAACATGCTGATTGCGATCTGGGGCCGGCGCTGGTTTGCGCCCCAGGTTAATTCTCGGCCCGCCCGGATGTAAGGGGGCGCGGGAATTTCCGTGCGCGGAAATTTCCGGCGCACGATAGCGGCCGGCGCGACTGCACCGGGCCCGTTTACCCCCGCGACCGTTTTAGGGAGTTTCGGCCGGTTCGCAGCCGGCGCCGACCACGCTGGGGCACCGGCGGAGGGCGTCGGCCAGTTCGCCGCGTTTGAAGCGCACGTCGTCGGGCGCGGTCAGCCCCAGCTTCACGCGGTTGCCCTGGACTTCGAGGATTTGCACGCGGATCGATTCGCCGATGATGACTTCCTCGCCGATTCTGCGGGTCAGTACGAGCACGGCATTTCCTCCTTGCGCGGCCGGTTGCGGCCATAACCCTGACGTTGCACACGACACATGGTTCCGCGCCGAAACAGCAATCGCCGCCGGTTGGGCGGCTAGGTCAGCAGATCATCGCAGGCCCGCTGCACGAGCCACTCGGGCGCGCCTTCGCAATCGTCTTCGCAGAGCGTGTGGCAGCGTGCGCAGCGCATCTGGCCGCGAACTTCCAGCAGCCTGCCGGTACAGGCAGGACAAGCCGGCAGTTCGAAATGTTCGCGCTCCTGGTCCGAAACCGGCGGTTGCTGTTTTTGCCAAGCGATCATCGCGCGCCCTTTCGTATTTGAAGCTAGCTGTTCATCTTCGCGCCGAGTGTAGACGGCACGCATTAGGCGATTGTGTGCCGTGCGCTTTTTTCCGATGACGCGCGCTGCGGTGACACGACTCGCGCTCTCATCAACCGGCGACCGGTGGTCGCGGTGGAATTGAATGCGGCGCTTGGCGCTGCGTTTCCGCGACCCGCGATCGCGGCTTTATAAGAGCGCCGCGAACCATCTTGAAGAGCGCGCGATGCGCGAGCGCACAGCGCGCGACGCGCGGCCTGCGCAAAAAAAATGCGCGCGCGGAACAAAAAGGTGTTGCCAAAATTAACAAGATTCGTACAAATGATAGCAATGAGCATCTCGATGCAGACAAGTTTGGCTCTCTCGCTCGTGCGGCAACGAAGCAGCGCGCGCATCGTTGCTCGCAAAAGTTTGTGAGCGAGAGCGCCTGACGATAGGAGGTCGTTTCTTGTCAACGGTGGGTATCGCGCTTGCGAATCGCGCGGCCGACACGAGTTAGCCGACGGTCGCAAGAGCCCGCCAAACTTTTTTCGGAGGACGAAGCGTGGCCAAGAAGAAAGCGGCGAAGAAGGGTGTGAAGAAGGCGACTACCAAGAAGAGCACGAAGAAGAAGGGTGCCAAGAAGGCCGCCAAGAAGAAGTAGCACCTTTGAACCGCAGGCGGCTTTGAACGCGCAGGATGCGCCGTGTCTCTTGGGGCTGGCCCAGCAGGACGTGCCCACCGGCAACCTCAATACGCCGCCGAACTTCTCTTGCAACGACGAGAAAGAGCCGCAAATCTCACGCGAGATTTGCGGCTCTAACGTTTTATGGGACAAGCAATTAGACCAAGCGGCGGGAGGCCTCTTTTCAAAGTACCGAAAGGCTCGGCAAGGGCGGATTCTCACGCCGGCTGTGCGCCAGGTTATGCACCAGGTTGTGTACGATCGCCTTCAAATACGGCGCAGCCTGCGGGTCGGTGAAATTGCCGGCCAGCCGCCCCTCGTCGCCGTTGACGCGCACCTGGATGCTGATCGGCACTTCGCCCAGGAACGGCACGTCGAGCTCCGCCGCGCGGCGCTTCGCGCCGCCGCTGCCGAAGATGTCGTAGCGATTGCCGCAGCCCGGGCAGACGAACGAGCTCATATTCTCCACCATCCCCAGCACCGGGATTTGCACTTTGCGGAACATGGCGATGGCTTTGACCGCGTCCAGCAGCGCGACGTCTTGCGGCGTGCAGACGACGACCGCTCCGGTCAGCGGCAACAATTGCGAAAGTGTCAAAGCGATGTCGCCCGTGCCCGGCGGCATGTCGATAATTAAATAATCCAGGTCGCCCCAGATCGTGTCGCGCAAAAATTGCGTGATCGCGCCGTGCAGCATCGGGCCGCGCCAGACGACCGCTTCGCCCGGCGGCACGAAGAAGCCCATCGACATGAGCTTGAGGCCGGCGGCTTCGACCGGCCGGATGCGTTTACCCTCGGCCTCGGCGCGCTCGTTGGCTCCCAGCAGGTGCGGAATGCTGGGGCCGTAGACGTCGGCATCCATCAGGCCGACGCGGCTGCCGAACTCCTTGAGTCCGAAGGCCAGCGAAGCGGCGATCGTGCTCTTGCCGACGCCGCCTTTGCCGGAGCCGACGGCGATCACGCTCTTGGCCGAGAGCCCGATCTCGCCCAGCTTCTCCGCCGGCCGCTCGTGGATGGCCGGCAGCACCTGGATATCGCGCAATTGCTTGAAGCGCTCGGAGAGTACCTGACGGCACTGCTCGCGGACTTCGTCGCCCAAGGGCGCCGAGTGCGTCGAGAGCGCCAGCACCAGCGACAGCCGATCGCCCTCGACGCGCACGTCGCGTACCTGGCCTTGCTGCACAATGCCGCGGCCCGTCTCGGGATCGGGAAATGACTCGAGTGCGGCCAGCACCGCCTGCTCGTTTACGCTATCGGCCATGCCAATTCTCTCCCAAATGAGTTCCGGTGCTGGCGGTGGCCGCCGATTTCCACGGCAGTCGCCGCCAAATTTGTTGTCTCAGGCTTTCCTCCGGCAGCGGCTGACTGGCCAGATAGCGGCCCACCGCATCCACGAGCGGCGCGAGCCGCCTGGGTGAATCGATAAAATGGATCGCTCCCAACTCCCGCGCCAGCGGCTCGTAAGCCTCGTTGCCGCGCTGGGCCAGCACGGCGGCGCGAACGGCCGGGTATTCGCACCCGAGCCGATCCTGGAATTCGAGCACTCCCACGGCGTTATCGCCCGTCAATTCCACGAGCACAAAACCGGCCCGCGCGTCGGCGAGCACCTGGCGGCACGCGTCAAGGCTGCGTGCTTCGCGCAGCGGAATGTCCCAGCGCGAGCCCCGGGCCGCCCGGCGCCAGGCGGCGGCCCATTGGCCGGACTGCTCGCAGATGATCAATTCCGGCTGCATTAGGCTGGACAATATCCGGGTGCAAATAAGAAGAGCGTCTCGCTGACGTGCGCTTGCATCATAGTTGTCGCTCCAGCAGGCTTTCAACCCGGGAGGGCGAGGTCAGGGCAGGCTCCGGCTTGGCAACCCGGCTCAAATGAGGGCCGGCGGGAGCTGTACGTGGCGCACCGCACTGCGACATAAAGCCCCCTGTGATTTGAGGGGAACGCGCCGGTCGGTTGAGGGTGGCACGCCAGCCCGATAGAATCCGTTCTCTGTGTCCGCGAACATACATACTCCGTGTGCTGCGCGAGCCTCGCTCTTGAGATGGGGAGATGGAATGCCGCAAGGGCCCGCACCTACCGTCGCCGATTTGTTTTGCGGTGCCGGTGGTTTGTCGTTGGGCCTAGTCAATGCCGGCTTTAACCCAATCTGCGCGATCGACAGTTTTGACGCGGCCGTTCAGACGTATCGAAGGAATGTTGAGGATCACGTGCGGCTTGAGGCGATCACGGCCGAGACCGCGATTCCTATCGTCGATGTGATCACGGGCGGCCCCCCCTGCCAGGGTTTCTCGTCAGCCGGTCTCCGACGAACCGGGGACGAGAGGAACTCGCTCGTCAGCGTCTTTGCCGCGATTGTAGCCCGACAACGGCCAAAAGCGTTTATTTTCGAAAATGTGGAGGGTTTTTTGACGACCGAGGGCGGCGGACGCGTGCTCGACCTTTTGGAGCCGCTCGTGGGAGCTGGCTACAGGATCCACATTCGCAAGATCAACGCGGCGAACTTCGGCGTCCCGCAACACCGTAAGCGGGTCATTGCGATCGGGGGCCTGGGGTGGGATCCGCCATTCCCTGAGCCAACTCATCGGGCATTCGGCGCGCCTGGCGCCCAGCTCGCCGCCAGTCGGGCAGTTCCCGCGACCCCGACGCTAGATGACGCCATTCGCGACCTGCCACCAGCCCCGCCTGCTGAGGCAGAAACATCCGACACGCTGGACCATTACTATCGTCCGCTTTCGGATCAAGATCTGGAGCGCGCGAAACTCCTCAAGCAAGGTGAGCGGATGCGTGACCTTCCGGAGCACTACTGGCACGAAAGCTACCGGCGGCGAGCCTATCGCAGGGTCAAGGACGGGACGCCGACAGAACGCCGAGGAGGGGCACCGGCCGGAGTCCGGCGCCTCCGGGCTGATGAGCCTTGCAAGGCAATCACTAGCGGCGCAAGGTCCGAGTTCTTGCACCCTACGCAGCACCGGAACCTAACCCTGCGCGAGTGCGCGCGCATACAGACTTTTCCAGATTCATTCAGTTTCCGCGGGTCGGCGTCCGATCGCGCGCTTCTGATCGGAAACGCCGTCCCGCCGCGGCTCGCGGAACTCTTCGGCAGGGAACTTCTCGCAGCGCTTTCCAATCGCGCGTCCGTCTCCGTTGCCGAACCCGGGACGTTGCTCAGCTTTGTGCCAACGCTGTCGGAGGGCATGAGCCCAGCGTTACAGCAAACGACCAAAATGGTATGCCGTGCGTTTTCACTCGCTCCTCAAGCAAGCCAGCTGACGCTATGGCACTGACGCAAGCGCAGAAGGCGCTCGTGGAAAAAACGCGTTCCGTCGGAACCGCCCGGGAAGCTGAATCCCTATCCGACGACGATTGTGTTTTCCTCGTCGCAACCATTGCGCGCGACCTGGGCTTACTCGGCGCATTTCCGGAATTGCCCCACGCATTTCCGACGTTCTTTCAGGCCGGCATTAATCAACGACCGAGGCTCGGCGACTTTCATTTCCTGCAGCTGTTCGAACGCCTCGTCTCTGAGAATGGCGACTCTGACAGCTTCTTTGCCTGCCTCGGCACGCTCTATAAGGCAAGGTTGAAATACGCAAATATCCTCCGCCGACAGTCGGTCCCAACGATGGATCAGGTGGGACCCCGCGGCCTGCTTCAATACGGCGCTTTGAGCCCGGAGGCGCTCACTGCATTTTTGCTGTGGCGGAAATGGATATTCGACATCGACAACCGAGCGGGGCAAGAGACGGGCTATTTATTTGAACCGATCATGGCGGCGGCGATCGGTGGGACGCCCGTAAGTGCAACAAAAAGTCCAGTGAGGAGAACCCGCGATCAAAGAAAGGGCCGCCAAATCGACTGCCTCAAAGAGCGGCTCGCGTATGAAATAAAGATTCGTGTGACGATCGCCGCGTCCGGCCAAGGACGCTGGAGCGAGGAACTTGATTTTCCAAACGATTGTGTGAAAAGCGGATATACTCCATTGCTGGTCGTCTTGGATTCGACGCCAAATCCCAAATTAGACGAACTGAAGAGAGTCTTTCGAGCGAGCGGCGGCCGCGTGTTCATTGGAGCCGCCGCGTGGCAGCACTTGGAACGCGAAGCCGGTCCAACAATGGCTCAATTCCTTGAGTCGTACGTCCGAAAGCCAATTGAAGATCTCCTCGTCGCTTTGCCGGAGGAGCTTCCGGAGATAACGCTCAGTATGGACGGCTCAAGCTTCACGGTTCGCGTTGGCGCGGAAACCTTCACAATTGGTCGGGCACCCGAGCTGCCGTCTGACGATGACGCCGAGATTCCCGAGGACGTCGACGAGCAGATGCCAGGCGTATGACTTCAATCCGAAAACGCGCACCGAAGAACTCGGACGCGAGATCGACGGCAGCGGCGAAAACTTATGGCGCGCGGGTGGACAGTTATCCGATTCTGGGAGCACTAGGTACGCGCCGCTTTGCCCGCGTACGTCAAGACCGTGCGCCAAGTATGCCGCGGTCCAAGTAATCGGGCGGGCGTCGCCTAGCCGCACGAGCGAGCGCTTGCGGATGCAAAGCCCGCCCTCACTGCCGCAGTAAGTTGAGACAACTTCGAAACACCCCTGGGCCGTAGTTCGATGTCTGAAAAACATTCTGGAAACTCCGCCATGCTTCGCCCGGCTGCGTTTGCGTTTGCGTGCCTGCTGCTGTGCGGCCAGGCGGTTCGCGGCGACGATTGGCCGCAGTGGCTGGGACTCAAGCGCGATAGCGTGTGGCGCGAGAGTGGCACGCTCGCGAAATTCCCCGCGGGCGGGGCCAAAATTCTCTGGCGGGCCAGCGTGGCCGGCGGTTATGCAGGGCCGGCCGTGGCCGCCGGCCGGATATTTGTCACCGATTACGTGCGCGAGCGGGGCGAAGCCGCCAATGATCCCAATGCCAGGGCCAAGCTGCGCGGCCGGGAACGCGTGCTGTGCTTCGATGCGGCCAGCGGCCAGCAATTCTGGAAGCACGAGTACGAATGCGCCTACTCGATCAGCTATCCGTCCGGGCCGCGCGCCACGCCGGCCGTGGACGCGGGCCGCGTGTACTCGCTGGGGGCCGAAGGCAATCTGTTGTGCCTCGACACTAGCGACGGCCAGGTGATCTGGCAGCGCGATCTGAAGCACGACTTCCAGGCGCCGACGCCAATCTGGGGCTTCTGCTCGCACCCGCTGGTGGATGGCGACACGTTATTTCTGCTCTGCGGCGGTCCGGAGAGCATCGTCATCGCCTTGAACAAGCACAGCGGCAAAGATCTCTGGCACGCGCTCTCGGCTGTCGACGCCGGCTACTGCCCGCCCATGCTGATCGAGGCCGGCGGCCGGCGGCAGCTTATCGCCTGGGATCCGATGACCCTCAACGGCCTGGACCCCGCCACGGGAAAGCTGTTCTGGTCCGTCAAGCTCGAGCCCGACTTTGGCATGTCGATCGTCGCCCCGCGGCGGTCGGGTCCGTATCTGTTTGCCGGCGGCATCAAGAACAAGGGCGTCTGCCTGCGGCTGGATGCCGACAAGCCGGAGGTCCGCGAGATCTGGCGCTCGTCCAGCGATCGCGGCGTGGGCCCGGTCGACAGCCCGGTGGTGCCGGTTGGCGACGTGATGTACGGGGTCGATCGCGAGGGCGAGCTCACGGCCGTCGACTTGCCCACCGGGCGGCGCTTATGGCGAACCTATGCCGCCACCACCGGCGGCC
>DATCFX010000906.1:0-4389 GCA_036509275.1 Pirellulales bacterium
CCGCGCTCGTAGTGTCACCAGCCGTCGTGCGGCGCTGGCCCCCCGGCTGTCATCGTCCAGAGGAATCATATCGGTCGACCCCAAACGGCTCAAGCAAGGTTCCGGGCCAGCGGCAGGTGTCGAAATCGTAACAAAGCCACATGTTACCGCCGTTTTCGAAAATCAAGCCGCGACCGGTGGTCGCGGTCCCCGCTCCCGCGACCACCGGTCGCGGCTTGATGACGGCGTGAGGGGCAGTTGATTGCGCCCGGGGCGTAGCGAAACCTTTTGAACTGGGCGGGGGTAACCGCTAAAGTGAATACTTTATTGCCGCTGGCATGTCCCGTGCCGCTCGTTGAAAAGCTGCCATAAGGCTTTCGGATGTCGCTATCGCTCGAACGTTTCTGGAAATTGACGGCCGAAAGTCAACTACTTTCGGATGCCGACCGCACGACACTGGGCGCCAGGTTTGCCCAACAGCAGGGCCCCAGTGCCTCGGCTGAATTGGCTGCGCGCTGGTTGATTGACGAAAAGCGCATCAGCCCTTACCAGGCCAAAGTGCTGTTGGCCGGCCGTCCCGGGCCATTCGTCTACGGCGATTATCGCATTTACGACCGGATCGAAAGCGGCCGGCTGGCCGGCATCTTTCGCGCGCTACACGCCGAGACCAGGCATCCGGTGTGCTTGTATTTTCTGTCCGGTGCTGCTGCGCAGGATCCGGAAATCCTGCACCGGCTGGCTCAACAGGCGGCCGCCGCCCATCGCGCCAGCGTCGGGCATCCGCACCTGTCGCGCTGCTACCACTTGGCCGACGAAAAGACATACAAGTTCATCGTGCTGCAAGATTTGCAAGGCAAGCGGCTGGAACGCCGCCTGGCCACCGGCGGCGCCTTGCCGCCGGCCGAGGCCTGCCGCGTGGCCCGCCAGGCGGCCTTGGGCCTGGCCCGGCTGCACGCGATGGGCCTGGCCCACGGCGACGTGCGGCCAGCCAATATCTGGCT
This sequence comes from Pirellulales bacterium, assembly GCA_036509275.1. Lineage (GTDB taxonomy): Bacteria > Planctomycetota > Planctomycetia > Pirellulales > PNKZ01 > DATATB01. The sequence continues at coordinate 981 of DATCFX010000906.1, forward strand.
CGATAGCGAGGGCGTCTGCAAACTGCTGCTTTTTCCCTTGTCGCGCGATCCGTTATCGGACGCACCGCCCGGCCAATTGGTAGCCAAGACCGAAGGCCGGCGCCCGCCGCCGCAGGCCGACTATATCGCCCCCGAACTGATCGACGGCGGCGAGGCCGACGCACGCAGCGACATCTACAGCCTGGGCTGCACGCTCTATCACGCGCTGGCCAATCAGGCACCGTTTGCCGGCGGCGATCTGAATCAGAAGCTTCAGCGGCATCGGACCGAAACGCCGCTACCGCTGGACGAGGTCAACCCGGCGATCTCGCCGGCGTTGGCCAAGCTGGTCAAGTACATGATGGCCAAGGATCCCGACCTGCGTTATCAGCAGGCCAACAGCGTGGTCGAAGGCCTGCTGCCGCACCTGGCCCCCGGCGAAGCAGAGACCCAGCCGCGCCCGCCCAGTCGCCGCAGCCAGGCTTACGAGGCCTGGCTGGCAAAACATCTGGCCGCGACGCCGCACGCCACTCCGACTCCAACGCCCGCCAAAGCCCCCGCGCAGCCAGGCGCCGTCGAACTGGCCGCTGCCGCGCCAGCGGCCCCCATGTCGGTGGCCCCTGCGCCGGCGGCCCCCGTGCAAGCGGTCGCGGCTCAGGCAATGCCAGCCCCCGCGCTGGCGCCGACGGTAGCCTTCGCACCCGGCGCGCTACCGACTAGAGCCCTGCCGATGGGAGCACTGGCACCCGGGCAGGCCGTTGCGATGGCCGCCGTCGCGCAGCCGGTTTCACCCATGGCCCAGGCCGTCGCTCCGGCGGTGGCCCAGGCGGTGGCCATGCCCGTGCAGCCGGGCTATCCCAGCGCGATGCCCGCGGTCGCGGCCACCCCGCTGGCGGCGCCCGCCTACGCGACAGCCGTTCCGCTGGGAATGCCAACCGCCGCGGCTGCCATGCCGGCCGCGTCCCTCCACGGCGGACCGATGCCAAGCGCGATGCCTGGCCAGTCGCATGAGCTCGCCGCGGTGACGATGGAGGCCGGCGAGCCCGCCGGGGTCCGCGCGCGCCGCGTCGCCCGCCGGAACCGGCGGATGGCCCTCGGTGTAGGCCTGGCCATGCTCGTGACGCTGGGCGTGACGCTGGGGGCTATTTACAAGCTGGGCGGCAAGGAGATTCTGGACGAACTCGAGTCGACGCCATCGGCCACGCACAAGGCCGATGCGTCCGCGGTGACGCTGGCCAATGCCCCGCCCGTCGAAGGCACCATCCCCAAACAGCCGACCGTGCCGCTGGAGCCGATCTGGACCCCCGATGGCAAGATGTGGTCTTCGCCGACGCATGGCAAGCCGGTCGACGTGGCGTTTCTGGCGCCTGGCCCGGAGGCCGTGATCGTGCTACGGCCCGCCGATTTGCTGAAGCATCCACAGGGCGAAAAGCTGCTCGACCCCAAGGTGCTCGGCCCGCTGGCCGATTGGGTTCGCACGACGTTGCCGGCCATATCGGGCACGAGCCTGGAGAATATCGTCCAAGTGGTGGTCGGCGTCTTGGAAAGCGGCGGCAACACGCGGTTGGCACTGGTGGTCCACGTCAAAGATCCGGTGGCCGAGCCGGCCCTCTTGAAGGCCTGGGGCAATCCGGCGGCTGAAAAGCTGGAGGACAAGACGTACTTCAAGAAGGAAAATGTGGCCTACTATGTCCCCAAGAGCCGCAAAGGGCAGGTGATTGTCGTCGCCCCGCCGGAAGAAATGAAGGATGTGGTCGCCAGCGACGGCCAGGCGGTTTTGCTGCCGCTGGACGTCGAGCGCCTGCTGCACCATAGCGATGGCGACCGGATGCTGACGGCCGTGATTGGCCCCGGCCTGTTGAGCACGCCGGGCAAAGGCCTGTTCACCGGAGCGGCCGCGCGGCTCAAAGAGCCGATCGATTGGTTTTTAACCGGTGCCGATCCGGCCAGCCCCATGCCTACGGCCGAGCCGCGGGCCGTAATGTTCAGTTGCCATCTCAAGAGCGAGCTGTTTGTCGAGCTGCGCGTGGAAAACGACCAGGCTGGTCCGCAGTCGCCAGATCCGGCCAAGGCCATGCGCGACCGGCTCAAACTGGTGACGAAAAAAGTGGACTTGGGCGTCCACTCGCTAGAATGGACTCCGTATAGTCAAAACGTGTTGGTCGATCTGCCCGACATGGTGCGGATGGCCCAGCAATTCACCCGCATCGGCACGGCCGACAAGGAGATCGTGCTGCGGACGTACCTGCCGGCGGCGGCCGCTTCCAGCTTGGCACTAGGCGCCTACCTCTGCCTGTTGGAAAACCCGCGCGGCGTGGGAACCAGCTTGGCGGCCGCGGGCAGTGTCGATCAAAAGCCTCAAACAGCGGCCGATAAACTCAAAAAAATCACAAGCGTTAGCTTCCCCAACAATCCACTCGACAAGACAATTGATGTGATCGCCGACGATATTGGCGTTCACATCGAAATTAATGGCGACGACTTTAAGAAAGAGGGAATCACGAAGAACCAGGCAATCACAAACCTCAACGAACAAAACAAGCCGGCCTCGGATATCCTTCGGGTGATTATGCTGAAGGCGCGGCCCGACGATAAAATTGTCTACGTATTCCAGAAGATGCCCGACGGCACCGAGGGGATAATGCTCACGACGCGCACGGCCGTCGCGGAGCGCGGCCTCAAGTTACCGCCCGAGTTGGCTCAGCAGCTCTCGACGAAGAAGAAGAAATAGGGCGCTCACGAGTTCGCACAAGGGAGTGCGCGGTGGATTTGTTCACGATCAACTGTCCGACCTGTCGGGCTCGGCTCAAAGTCTGCGAGCCGTCGGCCATCGGCCAGATCGTCAACTGCCCCAAGTGCAGCGGCATGCTGCAAATCACCCCGCCGCCGCACTGGCAGCCGGCTCCCGCGCACGCGGCACCCCCTGCACCAGAACCGGCGGTCGCGGTTGCCCCTGCACCGGCGGCTGCCTCTGTATCGGCCTCTGTATCAGCAGCCGCGGATGCGAGCGCCCGCTGGAGCGACGCGGTGCCAGCAGCCGGCACGGCCGCCCTCCCGTCTGCACCTTCGGGCCAGTACGTCGACCCCTTGGCCGTGAATGTCGATATCGCGGCGGCAGCCGCCGTGCCGGCCTTGCCGTCCGCGCCCAGCATCCATCTGCCAGTGGTCAAGGCATTCCTCGGGGCCTGGCTGCCGTGGGCCAGCGTGCCGCTGGCCGGCATCCTGTCGGCCTGGCTCGTGGGCTACTGCCTGCGAATCGATGAACCGGCGACACGCGCCGCGCCGGCCGCCAGCGAAACCGGGGCTGAAGCGCCTCTGACTGTGCTCGCTCCCATAGCGCCCGTTGCCAGCGCCGGCGCGCCGCAGCCGGCGGCCATTGCCGCGCCGCTGAAATCGCCCTCACGCACGTTCGCCGAGACGGAATCGCCCA
>DATCFX010000907.1:0-5180 GCA_036509275.1 Pirellulales bacterium
CCGGGAACCGCAAGGGGCACGATGCCATTTGCCTCCGGAGTGCTCACTCGCCGCCACTCTTCGCAAAAGGAATTGACCGGCTGTGCCAGCGAACGGCTTCCGTCTAATTGCGCGGGCGCTTGGATTGTGCCTGGCCGGCGCGTGCGCGGTCAGTGCGCAACCGCTGCCGAGGGTTCCGGCGGCTGACAATCCGCCGGCGGCTCGCAGCGAGCCGCTGCACAGCGAGCCCGGCCGCAGCGACGCAGGCCGCAGCGACGCAGGCCGCAACGAAGTAGTGCAGGAGGTCAAGCCAGACGTCTTTTATCTCAAGGACAAAGAGGGCCAGCTCCAGCCGGTCCTAGGATTCACGCTCGAGGACTTCGAGCGGATGCTGGCCGTGGGCGCAGCCAAAGGCGTGGGCCAGGCGCGGCCCAGCTATCGTCTTGACCGCATCACGGCCAAGGGCAAGACCCAAGGCGATCGGGCCGAGTTGACCGTGGCCTTCAGTATTTTCGTCGATGACAAGGATTGGGTGCGCGTCCCGTTGCGTCTGGGCGGTTGCGTGGTGCGCGGCGAGGCCCGCTACGCAGGGCCCGGTGAGCATTTGTTCCAGTACGACGATCGGGGCAATGAATATGTCGTCTGGCTGCACGGGGCGGGCGAGCAGCCGCACGAACTGACGCTCGACGTGCTTGCGCCGCTGACGACCCTGGCCGGCGAAACGCGGCTGAAACTCAGCGTCCCCCGGGCGTGGAACTCGGAACTGCTGCTGAACGTGCGGGGCGATCATGCGGTCGGGCAGGTCTCGGCCGGCGCGGTGCTCGACGCGGCGACCTCCAAAGCCGCGGAGACCCAGTTCAAGGTGCTGGGCCTGACCAGCGATTTTTCGCTTTCGTGGCGGCAGGGCGAAGGCCCCGTGCCCGAGGTGCCGGCAGTGCTCGAGGCGACCGGCGGTCTGATTACGCGCATCGACGGCCGCAGCTTGAACACGCAGGCCGAATTGACGGTCCGCAGCTTCGGCGGCGAATTCGAATCGTTTCGCGTGCGCTTGCCGCCCGGCGCCATCCTGCTGGGAAGCGACTCGGCCGAGTACACCATTCATCCGGTCAGCGAGCCGACCACCGCCCGCAGCGAAGTTCGCGGCCGCGCGATCGAAGTCCGGCTGCGCAACCGCACGGCCGGGCCCGTACACGTGAAGCTCGTCACCGAGCAAACCTTCGAGATGAACGACCGGAAACAATGGCTGCAATTGGGCGGATTCGAAGTCCTGGGGGCCGTGCGTCAGTGGGGCCATCTGGTCTTGCAAGTCGTGGGCGATTGGCAGGTCGTGTGGAGCAAACCGAGCCAGATCCGGCAGGTGGAAGATCTTCCGCCCGAGCTGTGGCGGGACAACATGCTGGCGGGTTTCGAGTATTTCGCCCAGCCCTTTTCGTTGCAGGCACAAGTCAACCCGCGGCTGACGCGCGTGAATGTCGAGCCGGAGTACCTGGCCTTGATCGGTGCCACGCGCGTGGAAATCGAGGCCCGGCTGAAGTATCGCATTGCCGGCGCCAAGGCCTTCAGCTTCGACGTCGACCTGGCCGGTTGGCGCTTGGACGATGTAGGACCGCTGAGCCGCATCAATCCGGCCGAACTGGTGGCCGAGAATCTCAAGCCGCTGACGATCCCGCTGCAAGAAGCTGCCAGCGGCGACCTGGAGCTGATCGTGCGCGCGCATCGCGATTTGCCGGCAGGCACGCAGCGCGTCGACTTTACGCTGCCCGAGCCGCGCGGGGCCACGGTCGGCGCGGCCACGGTGGTCGTGCTGCCGGCCGATAACGTGGATCTCAAACCGCTGGAGAGCGCTTCGGTCGGGCTGGTGCGCCAATATGCCAAGCCGGCCGGCAAGCTCCCGGTGCGTCAACAGCCGCCGTTGGTCTATCAATGCGATGGCGGCCAGTCGCGGTTTGTGGCCGATTTTCACGTCGCCACTCGGACGCTCTCGGTGGCCGTCGCCTCGCACGTGCAACTCGGGCTCGAGGGCGGGCAGATCAAGCAGCAACTCACCTACCAGGTGGGACGCGAGGCCGTCGACGACGTGGCGCTGCTCGTGCCGGAGGAAGTCGCGGAAGCCGGCAAGTTGAGCATTTCGGCCGGCAGCCAGCAGTTGACCTGGCAGCCGATCGAAAGCGACACGGTCGATGACGGCAAGCCGGACCTGGTACGGGTCAGCCTCCCCCGTCAGACGCTCGGTCGGCTGGTGCTGGAGTTGGTCTATCCGTGGACCCACGAGAAGCCGCTGCCCAGCACGAGCAGCGATCTGCGCGTGCCGCTGGTGATGCCCGCCGACGGCGATCTGGCCACCAACGATCTCACCGTTTCAGCCGACGACGGGGTGCGCTTCCAACTGCTGGACATGCTCTGGCAGGAACCGGCCGGCCCCCGCCGCGGACGACAACAGTCCAGCCATTTGCAGCTCACGAGCCTCGCGCCGCGCAGCGAACTGCTGCTGGCCCTGCACTTGGCCGAGCATCCCCGGCTCGACAGCATCATCGTGGATCGAGCCTGGATTCAAACCTGGCTCAGCCTGGACGTGCGGCGCGATCGTGCCGTGTATCGGCTCCAAACCGCCCGGCCCGAGTTGTGGGTCCGACTGCCGGCCGGGGCCGCCCTGACCGAGACCCTGGTCGACGGCCAAAAGACGCGCACGCGCGAGGGCAGTGGCGCCGAGGAACTGATCATTCCGCTGGGACACAAGGCCGACGCGCCGCTGACCGTCGAGGTGTTGTATCACTTTCCCGAACATCGGCAAAAGCCGGTCGAAGGCCGGCTCGATCTGCACGGTCCCACGCTGGAAAAAGCCGCTTGGATCGAGCGGCAATACTGGCAGGTGCTGGTGCCGCGCGACGAGATTCTCGTGGATCACGGCCCGCTGTTCACCGACGAAAACCAATGGGTCCGGCACGGCGGCTACTGGGCCCGCGACCCGCTCATGGATCAGTTCCAGCTCGAGAGCTGGTGTGCGGCGCGGCACGAGACGCCCATCTCGGCCACGGCCCGGCACTACTTGTTCGGCACCGTCGGCGCCCAGCGCTCGCTGCAACTGACCGCCATGCGGCTGGCGTATCTGGTGCTCGCGGGTTCCGGCGGCGCGCTCGCCCTGGGATTGCTGCTGCTGTATGTGCCGGCGTTGCGGCATCCGCTGATTTGGCTCGTGCTGGGCTGCGGCCTGGCGGCCGGTGCCGGCATGTGGCCGCAGCCGGCGATCATCGCCATTCAATCGGCCGCACTGGGATTGGTGCTGGTGGCCTTGGCGGGTCTGCTCAAGCGCATCTCGTGGCGGCGGCGCCCGCCTGCGCAGCCGCCTCGCAAAAGCCCCAGCTCGATTCTGGAGCGCGGTTCCACGCAGACCCAACTGCACATGCGGCCATCCTCGGCCGCCGGGCATCCTTCGACCACCACGGCCCAAGTTGCGCAGGCCTCCGCATCGGAATCGCACTCATGACCACCGTCGGCAAGCTCGGCTTGCGCCTGGCGGCGGCCATCGGATTGCTGGCGGCCGTCACGCTCGCTGCGGCTCAGACGCCGCTGCCGCAGCCACCGGAACTGAAGTTTCGGCGCATCTATGCCCCCTCCAACGGCATTCTCGATTGGCCGCGCGGCAATGTCCGCTATCTGCCGGTCGAGCCCGACGAATTCGAGCGGCTGGTGCAAGCGGCCGGCGGACTGCCCCTCGAAACCGCTACGGCCTTGGCGGCGCGCATCGACCGGGCCCACTATCGCGCCCGCCTCGACGACGACCTGCTCGCCGCCGGGCAAGCGACGTTCGAGATCATGCACTCGGCCGCCGGTCCGGTTCTGTTGCCGCTGGCCCCCTGCAATCTGGCCCTCGCGCTGGAAGACCAGGCTGACGAACCACAGGACGTCGTGTTGGGCACACGGCCCGATGGCCGCCTGACGCTGCTGGTCAAGCGGTCGGGGCCGTTGCACCTGAACTGGACGCTGCGCGGCCGCCGCGACGCCACCGGGGCCGTCGAGTTCGATCTTGAATTGCCGCGCGCCACCGACAATCGGCTGGAACTCGACCTGCCGGCCCAAACGACGCCGATTTCCAGCACCGGTTTGGTGTCGCCGCTGGGTGCCGGTAGCGGCAATCGCCGCCGCTGGACTATTGAGCTGGGGGGCGAACACCGCTTCAATCTGCGGATTGTGCCCAGCGACCCGGCCAGTCAGCGGCGGCGATTGGCACTGGTGCGCACGGCAACCACCTATGAGTTTTCGTCGCGCGGCGTTGACGTGACTTCGCAGTGGAAGCTCGATGCCCCGCATGACACGTTGCGGCAACTCGAAGTGGCACTCGACCAGGGCCTGCAACTGGTGAGTGCCTATTACGGCGAGACGCCGCTGGCCTGGAGCGCTTCACATTCGGCCCATGAGGGCGCCTCGCGCCTCGTGCTCGAACTGCCCGACCTCATCCGTGGACCGGCGCGCGTCTTGCGGCTGACGGCCATGGCGCCGCTGCGGCTGGACGAATCCACGCTGCTGCCACGGATTCAGCCGCACGGCGTGACCTGGCAGGAGGGCACGCTCTCCATGCTGTTGCCCGAACCCTTCCAATTGCAACAACTGCTGACCTTTTCCTGCCGGCAATCCAAGATTGGTCCGCTGCCCGCGTCGTTGCCGGGCGAGGCGTTTGAGTTTCAATGCTTCGGGCCGGAAGCGACGGCCCAAGTGCTGGTGGCCCGGCAGCGGGATCCGCTGCGGATTTCCAGCGGGGTGGACATTGGCTTGGCCAGCGGCGAAAAGACCGCACGCTGGGTGGGCAATTTCGATGTCTCCAGCGGCGAGCGGTTCCACGTGCTGGCCGACGTTCCGCGACACTGGGTGATCGAGTCGCTGACGACGATTCCCGACGACGACCTGGCCGACTGGAATGTGGTCGAGGCCGAGGGCAGCGACCGCTTGCTCAACGTGCGACTGGCCACGGCGATCACCGCCAATCATCCGGTGCGGCTCGTAATCACCGCCCACGGTCGCTCCTCGCCGCTCGCCAGGCGGATCGCTCCCAGCGACGCGACCGTCGTCAAATTTCGCGGGGCCAAAGCGCGTCGCGAGCTGATCGGGCTGAGGCCGATCGGCCCGCTGCAAATCCAAATCGGCGGCGACGACGAACCAGCGCGCGTTGACCCGCAGCAATTGTCGGCCGGCGATCGGCAATTATT
>DATCFX010000908.1:0-5692 GCA_036509275.1 Pirellulales bacterium
TAGAGTGCGGACGGTGCGCGGTTATGGAAAAATGCGTTTTCCGCCAGACTGGATTGGTTTCGTCGCCCGCAAGCCGGGCTGAAGCCAGATTATCGCAGGATCGGACCCGAAGACGCGGGAACCACCAAGACACGACGGACACAAAGAAAAAAATCGATGAACCTGCTACCGCTGCTGACCATGACGCTCTTGACGCTGGCTGCCGATGCGCCGCTGGCGGCCGGCGATCATGTGCGCCATCTCCAAGTTGAGGGCTTCGACCGCACGTACCTGGTCCATATCCCGCCGCAATACGATCCGCAGAAACCAACGAGCGTGGTGCTGGCCTTTCACGGGGCTTTTAACAACGGCACGATCATGATGCTGTTCTCGGGCCTCAACCGCAAAGCCGACAAGGCGGGCTTTATCGCCGTTTATCCCGAGGGCACCGGCAAGGGCCCGCTGCTGTTTTTCAATCCCAACCGAAAACCACGCAAGGGCTGGCCCAGCGACGTCCGCTTTACCGACAAGCTGCTGGACGACCTGGCCACGATCGTGACCGTCGATCCCAAACGCGTGTTTGCCACGGGCATTTCCAATGGCGGCATGATGTGCTACCGGCTGGCGGCCGATCTTTCGCAGCGCATCGCGGCCATCGCCCCCGTGTCCGGCGCGATGACGTTCACCGACTGCCAGCCAGACCGGCCGGTCTCGATTATTCACTTTCACGGCACGGCCGATCCGCTGGTTCCCTTGGAGGGCAAACAGGGGGCAATCTTGAATTTCCGGCCGGTCGACGAAACCATGCAGGCCTGGGCCAGGCTCGATGGCTGTCCCAGCGTGCCGAAGATCGAGTCGCTGCCCGACAAGGCCGACGACGGCACGCGCGTCACGCGGACCACGTACGGACCGGGCAAAGAGGGGAGCGAGGTGGTGTTGTACACCATCGAAAATGGCGGGCACAGCTGGCCGGGCCGCAACAGCGGCTTTGGCCTTCTCGGCAAGAGCACCCAGGATATTTCAGCCAACGACCTGATCTGGGATTTTTTCCAGCGGCATCCAATGCAGTGAAGTTAGATCGGAAGCGGCGGAAGCTGGATTGTGCTTCGGCTGCCAGGACGCGAGGTAGAACGCGGCCAGCATCAGCGGCATCCACACCCACTCCAGCTGCGAAACCACCGGTGTGACTTCTCCGGGATAGGCGACCCACGTGGCTGCCGGCACGATCACAAAGACCACCAACAGCAGCCCGCGCGTGTTGTCGGCAAGTGGCCGGCGGGCCAAGGCCACGAGCGGCACGAGCATCAGCGCCAGGTCGTAGTAGCGTGCATAGGGCGCTACCAGCGGGGCGGCCCAGCAGGCGAGCCCCAGCAGTTCGACGAGCGAGGTTTGCCGTCGCCAGGCCAGGAACATGACCATGCCGGTGGCCGGCAGCGCCACTGCGGCATAAGCGGCGTAGCGGATCGGCCCGCTCAAACCCAGGCTGCCCAACAGGCAAAACCACGAAGCGCCCATCCAGGGATTGTCCGCGGTCACCAGCGGCGTGACGCGTGGCGCATCGAGCATGGCCGCCAGCCAATCCGGCTGTGCCCACGTGCTCGCACCCAGCAACAGCACCAGGCAACACAAGCAGCCCGCGATGAGTTTCCAACGTCGCTGCCGGGCGGCCCAGACCAGCGTGCCGGCGATGACCAGCACGGCCAACTGCGGCTTGATGGTCAGCCACGCCAACGCGATTCCGGCAGCCGCGTCGCGCCGCGCTTCGCCCAATCGCCACACGGCCACGACCAGCAGCACGACCAGCGGCGTCGTCTGGCCGATCGGCAGCGCGGTCCACCAGACGCCGAAGCCGGCCGTCACCAGCATCGCCAGCAGCGGCGAAACGCTCGGGATCTGCCGCCGCAGCAAAAACGCGACGGCCAACACCGCTTCGACCAGCAGTGCCAGCCACACGCACTTGGCCGGGCCATAGCCCAGCGGCAGCAGCGGCACGAGCGCCAGCCCCACCCAGGGTGGATAATAGTAGGGCATGAACGGATAGCGGCCTAATCCTTGATCCTCGATTCGCCAGCCTTGGGCCGCATTCTCCTGGGTCTGCAATTGCCGGTCGTAGGGATTGCCGCCGGCAGCCAAAATGCGGCTGGCCGACCAGAACTGGATGTAATCCGGCGCCAGCGCCTTGCTCGCCGGCCAGCTCGCCAGGGCCGCCGCCAGCGCAGCCAAGCCCAACAGCCAGCAGCCAACGTGCCGCCACCCGCCCAAGCGCCGCGCAACTGATACAACCGCTTTCACCGCCGGGAGTGCTCCTGTGGACGACTATTCAATGAATAGGTCGCGGCGGAGGAAATGCGGAAGGATGAATGCGGAAGGATGAATGAAATACGCGTCAAAGACCCGCGCCGAGCGGCCGTTTAGTGGCCTTCGTCGTCGTCTTCTTCGATCGAGGCGGCGCGTTGGTGCAGAATGCGGTCGAGGCGGCCCCAGAGAAAAAACAGGCCGATGATGTTGGGATAGCACTTGATCTGATTCTGGTGATTGTCGACGGCCAGGATGTCGCCGCCGCCAAAGCTCAGCAGCGTTTCGAGCACGTCGCGGTAGCGGCTGCGGAAGCGCAGCCCGGTGCGATCGGTCAGCTCGCTGCCTTCGCCGAAGTGGAATTCGCCGATTTCGTTGGGCGTAAACTTCTTGCGGCCGTTGAGCACCATGTCGCCCAGCGCGCCGATCCACGGCACCAGCAGCAGCCAGCTCAGCACGGTGACCGTGCCCGGGTCGAGCTTCGGCCGCAAGTCGCGTAGGTATTGCACCACCACGGCCAGCGCCGCCACGTTTTGCACGTGCTCGACATATTTCGAAGCCAGCCAGATCAGCGAAAAGATGCCCAGCCATAGCAGAAACTTGCCGGTGCTGAAGTCGTAGAGCACCGTGACAATGAAATAAAATGCCACGGCGATGTACACCCAAGCCGCCGCCTCGCCCAGGTTCGGGTGCGAGCGCACCAGCGGCCCAGCGACGAAGCCGGTCAGAATCAGCACCCACAGGTAAAAGCCCGGATGCGCCGAGTAGACCGTCAGCTCGTCGCCGTTGCGCCGCCGGCCGCGCCAGGCAAAGGGCAGCAACACGACCCAGCGCGTCGCGTGAAAGAGGGCCCCGATCCCGGCGCGAAAGTAATGCGGCCGCGGCCGATCGTGGTCATCGTGCTCGGGCATCAGCATACCCGTGCCGCGCACGGGCGCTGGCGACAACGGGGGAACCTGTGGTTCGGTCGGCGTGCGATCTTTGGTGCTCATGGCGTTGGCCCCGAGGGGTGGATTGGCTGCTCTCCATGATCGGGGAATTTGCGCCCGCATTCAAGCACGCCGGGAACTTTGGGAGCGCGCCTTCCACCCAGCCGCGAATATTGACTCGTACCGCAGCGGCAGGCGCGGCGTGCGTCGCCAGGACTCTTTTGCAAATAACTAGTCACGCTAAGCGCAAAAGTTGTCGGGCCAGTTGCGCACTCTTAGGCCTTGAGCCAGCTTCTTCGAGTCCGGCCGGACTTCAATTGCGCTCGGTACAGTGATCGTCTCGGGCAATCGACTTTTGAATTCTTCGAGCCCCATATCAAGCTGCAACGTGGATAGCCGATTCCCGTAAGCCGGATTCGTTACGATCCGATAGGTTGATTGAATCCCCATTAGTCCGGTGTCATACGCGCCATGGTGAAGTCGGCACAGCGCAAGCCCGTTTGTGATCTCATCCGTGGAATCAGGATATGAAACTGGCACGATGTGCGCGGCGTCTACCAACTTCAAGGCGCATTGGCAAACGGCGCACTTGTAGCGGTAGGCGCGCAGAACCTCTGGCGTAAACTTCGCGTCGCGGTACGCCCGCATCGTGGTGACAAGCTCAAAACGGCGCGCGGCCTGATCTTCCGAAGTGGATTCGTCAATGAATTCGCGCTCTTCGACCGGTATATCTGGGCCTGAATCCGCAAACAACGAAACACCAACGCTGTCAGCTTCGGAATTGTGGATCGGCTCGCCGCGCTCGACATACCACAGTAAAGAATCTGCGTTCACAGACACTACTACTTCCTGACCTTGAGCCGATGACCGCAAGTAGGTTGCGATCCCAACCTGGCTTGCCATTTCGAGCGTTTCGGACGTAACTTGCCAGCTTGGCGAACGGTGCGAGAATCGGGTGTGCCGCCGAACGTCCCAAAAGCACCAGACATCGAACTCCTCACTCCAACCGCCAATAAGCGTGCGTGTCCCAGGTTCTAGCGGGAAGTTCGCAACATTCGTAACCTGAATTCGTCGTTCGTTAGCCGGCCGAACGCCAGCCCCACCCCCTCCGGGCGTGATCGTCCAAAGGAAGAGAAGACAGTCCGTCGTAGCATTGCCGGTAACCGCCCTCAGTCGCGCGAGGCGTTTGCTGCCATCGTTTGGCAGTCTTATGACGGTCGCGGCCGATCGTTCTAGTTGATCGACGAATTTGTCAACAAGTTGCAAAAAGGGAAAACCGGCCACCTCATTTACCCTTTTGCGTTAGCCTTCGTTGCGTGGGCGTTCACCTTTGGTGCCGCGGCTCCGTTGAACAGCGGGCCGACTTCGAAGCGAATTTCCGAGCTCTTGACATATCGCGGTTCGAGTTCAGAAGCCAACCAGCGGCGGCCGCTTTGGTCGCACACGGCGCCGGTGACATTGCTGCCCGCAAAAGGGTCTACCACGAGATCGTTTTTTGCCGTCAGGAAGTCTATGAAAAAACGGACGAGCTGCTCCGGATACCTAGCGGGATGCGGCCTCAACTCTCGCTCTTTGCATTTACGTAAGTACGCGCTGTTGGATTCAGTGTTCGCAATCGTGATAAGGTTCGAAGGAATCGCGCCGCCATTGTCGCGCTGGAATTTCGTTGAGATGTCGTGGCCAGATGGCCGCTTCTGCGCCTTGTACCCGTTCTTAATCAGCCCCTTCATGCTCTCGCTGTACGGCTGTAGCACCTGACGATTATCCGCTTTCGGCCATTCTGTCTTTCCAAACCACCAGACCATGTTCACGGCATCTTTGACGCGAAGCCGGCGAACCGTTACCCACTCGGCTGGCGTTGGCAATCGCGCGGGATTGTACCAATAGAATTCTTGCGCGAGATGGAATTCCCTCGCAAGCTTAACCGCAAGCTCGAAGTGATAGACGCTACGCACGGGCACGCCCGGCACCCAAGCGCCCCCGATGTCGAGAACAAAGCTACCAGTCGCTTTCAAAACCCGCTTTATTTCCAAACAGAAGGGCATGAACCATTCAAGGTACCTGTCGAGCGGTTCATTGCCGTACTCTTTTTTGCGCGTTAGCGCGAACGGTGGCGAGGTCATTACAAGATCAACGCTGTCGCTCGGCAATTTCGACAGGAGATCGATTGCGTCGATTTGGAACATCGCGCCGCCCGGAGTGCTGTAGGCCGGCGTGAAAGACGACAGCTTAAGTTCGGTTGGCCATGTCAGTTCTGTCGAGAAACCGTTTCGCGTTAGCATCTTGCCACCTCGAAATCGGAGTCGGCCGCTCTGCGCAGATAATCCCTAACGCATTGCGGCTGTGCTATTTAGGGAAAGCATCTGGTGGGTGCTGTCAGTTCACTACTGTACAGTACGGCGGCGGCGGACTCAACTGGCACCGCCAATCATTTCTCAGGAAATGTCGGCTTCCCTTGCATCATTTCTCAAGAAATGGTTGCCGCTCGG
>DATCFX010000909.1:0-2072 GCA_036509275.1 Pirellulales bacterium
AGAGCGGGCTGTATTATTTGGCCAAAAAGCGGCCCGACCTGGAACTGGTGCCCGTCCATATCGATAATCTCAACCGCGTCTTGCCGCGCGGCGAGTTCCTGCCGGTGCCGCTGTTGAGTTGCATCAGCTTCGGTCCGCCGATCTGGCTCGAGGCCGACGAGCCCAAGACCGATTTCCTGCGCCGTGCGCGGGAAGCCGTGCGGCAGCTCAAGGAAGGCTAAAGGGAGTGCAAAGTGAAGAGTGCTGAGTGATGAATGACGGAGATTCCTCTTCCATTCATCACTCATCATTCATCATTCATCACTTATATGGACGTTGTAACCTATTCTCTCGTCGGCTCAGTGTTGGCCCTGCTCTGCCTGGCCACCGGTGGCGGGTACGTGCTCAAGCGGCAGAGCGCGACGGGGCTCGATCCGGCCATGATCGAGCAGTTCAACCGCCGCGTGCGCGCCTGGTGGTTATTGTGCGCTGCGCTGGCCGCGGCCTTCATGCTCGGCTCGGCCGCCACGATCGTGCTTTTCGGCCTGCTGTCGTTCTGGGCCTTGCGCGAGTTTATCACGCTCACGCCGACCCGGGCGGCCGACCACCGCACGCTGTTCTGGGTGTTCGTGGCCTTCACGCCGCTGCAATTCATCCTGGTGGCCTACGATCGCTACGAACTCTACACGGTGATGATTCCGGTCTATGGCTTCCTGTTCGTCCCGGCGCGCATCGCACTGGCCGGCGACTACAAACGCTATCTCGAGCGGTGTGCGAAGATTCAGTCGGGCATGATGATTTGCGTCTACTGCCTGAGCCATGCTCCGGCCCTGCTCAACCTGAAGCTGGCGCTGCCCAGCGGCGTCGAGTACGACAACACGCGGTTGCTGTTTTTCTTCATGCTCGTCGTCGTGGCTGGCGACGCGTTTTCTTACGCGTGTGAAAAACTCATCGGCAAGCACCCCATCGCCCCGGCAATCAATCCCAACCGCACCTGGGAGGGTTTTTTCGGCGGCGTGGCCTGCGCCACGCTCTTCGGCACCGCGCTGAAATGGGCCACGCCCTTCAATTTTCTGGCGGCCGCCGGCATGTCGCTGGCGATCACCACGATGGGCTTCGCCGGCGGTCTGACCATGTCGGCCATTAAGCGCGACCGCGGCGTAAAAGACTACGGCACGCTGGTCGAAGGCCACAGCGGCGTGCTCGACCGCATCGACTCGATCTGCTTCGCCGCCCCCGTGTTCTTTCACTTGACGCGATCGTTCTTCACATGAGCGCCGGCACCCTAGCCGCCACATTCATGTGGCGTTAACGCGACCGTGACGCCCATCGCCTACCACATCATCTTTTGTGCGTACGGCTTTTGGCTCCCCAACGATCCGCGCGGTTCCTGGTCAACGTTTGTCGGCAGCAAACTGCTGTACCGCAAATTCGGACCGGCAACCAAAGTCACGACCCGCGAGAGCCTCGCGCATCAACCCCATGATCGCTAGGTGCGCCGAATGGCCAAAAAGGAACTGAAGTTTCCGCCCACGGTGTTCACCGGCCGACAAGCGCTCGAAGTCGCCCACGCGGTTCGGGAGCTCGTCAATGAGGAGGATCTCGTGGTTTTGGCCTGCGCCGTCATGCCCGAGCACGTCCACTTGCTGATCAAGCGCCACGCGTTGGGCCCAGAAAGAATCGTCGCAAGTTGCCGGGCGCGGGCTTCGCGCCGGCTGCATGACGCGGGCCTATGGCCGGCGGGCCGGCCGATTTGGAGCAAGGGCAAGTGGGCGGTGCCACTGGAAACAGCGGACGAAGTGCGACAGCGGATGCGTTATATCGAGCAGAACCCGGTTGTCGCGGGCCTGCGGCCGCAGAAGTGGTCGTTTGTGTCGGCGTTTGATGGGTGAATGGGGCGCCGCGCTTGGAGAGTCACGCCACATGAATGTGGCGGCTATGGGACGATATCGCGCGGTACGTGGCTAGCGCAACACGCTCTGCGGCGGCACGGCCGAGGTGTCGTAGACGCTACGGTCGGCGTTCTGCGAGCGGCTCCATTCCAGGATCGGCTGCCGCGGTCGTGGCTTGTCGGCGGTCGACTGCGATGGCTC
>DATCFX010000910.1:0-2034 GCA_036509275.1 Pirellulales bacterium
CTCACGCGCAGCGGTTCGCCGCGCCGGATGGCCGCCGCGTGGTGGACGCCGATGCCGCGGTGAATCTGATAGTGCAGCCCGACTTCGGCATCGGGCCGATAGCGGTTGCCGGCCAGTTGGATGCGATACATGCCGAGGTTCGAGTGCCGCCAGCCTGGCCGGTCGGGGTCTTCGGTATAAACTTGCGGCAGCGTGATGAACGGCCCACCGTCGCGCGGCCATGACACAATTTGCGGCAGCTCGCTGACGCGGCACTGCTGCTGGAGCACCGGCCCGCTACGCACGAATCGCGGCCGCATGTGCAGCGCCGCCCGGCCTGCCGGCAGATATTGCCAAGGCCGCCGGGCAGCCACCAGCGGATCGAGCTTTAATTCGATCAGCTTTTGCACTGCATCGAGCGTATCGCGGAACAGGAACCGGGCGCGCTGGGGCGTGCCGAACAGATTGGCGACCAGTGGAAAGCGGCAGCCTTTGACCCGGGCGAAATACAGCGCCGGCCCGCCGGCCGCGTAGACGCGCCGTTGAATCTCGGCCGCTTCGAGCCGCGGATCGATCTCGGCCTCGATTCGCAGCAACTGGCCGGCCGCAGCCAGATCGTCGACGCAAGCTTTCAGCGTCCGGTAGCCCATGGCGAGGTCAGAGAGGCGAGTGATGAATGCAGGGTGATGAGTGCAGAATGAAAAGTTCCACGCTCATCACTCTGCACTCATCACTTTGCACTTTTCATCGCGATGACCTTGGCCGGCGGAGTGCCGACGAAGGCGCGCGAGGATTGGCCGGCGGAGGTGGCCGAGCGCACCAGCGGCACGGGGTAGCAGCCGAGGATCAACACGAGCACGGCGCTGGCGAGCATGGCCAGGCCGGCACCCCAGCCGCCTTGGGCCTTGACCGGCGCCACGGGCGAACGGAAGTACATCACGGCGATGATCCGCAGGTAATACGCGGCGGCCACGGCGGCATTCAAGGCACCGATTACGGTCAGCGCCACGAACCACCAACGTAGTGGAGTCGGCGCCGCAGCCCCGCCGTCGATTCCCAGGGCGCTAGCAAACAGCGTGAGCTTGCCCCAGAAGCCAGCCAGGGGCGGGATTCCCGCCAGGCTGAACATGAACGCGGTGAGGGCCAAGGCCGCCCAGGGATGCGTGCTCCCCAAGCCGGCCAACTCGTCAACGCCGTCGATCTGCCGCTGCGGCGTGCCGAGATAAGCCAGGGCGGCAAACGTGCCGGCCGTGGCCAGCACATACACGCCGAGGTAGAAGAGCATGGCGCCGACGCCATCGAACGAAGTGGCCGACTGCTGGGCCCGCGCCGCGGCAAAGCCGGCCGCCAGCCCGATCAGCATGTACCCGGCGTGCGCGACCGACGAATAGGCCATCAGCCGCCGAATGTTGTCTTGCCACAGGGCCAGCAGGTTGCCGAGCGTCATCGTCAGAATCGCCAGCACGAGCGCCACGCGCCAGCCGAAATCTTCCATGCCGGGCATCGCCACCAGCAGCAGCCGCACCAAGGCCACGAAACCCACGATTTTTGGGAACACGGCCAACAGGCCGGCGTTGGCGTTAGTCGTGCCCTGGTACACGTCGGGAGCGTAGAAGTGAAACGGCACGGCCGCGATGCGGAAGCCCAGCCCGGCGAAGATCAGCGCCAGGCTGATCTGGGCCAGCAGGCGGAGGTGGCCCATCTGGTCGGCCGGCGCGGAAAAGATCGCCCGGCTTACGGCCAGATCAGTCGATCCGGCGACGCCATAGAGAAAGCTGAACCCGTAGAGCAGCAAGGCCGAAGACAGGATGCTGAGGAAAAAATACTTGACCGCCGACTCCTGTGAGGCGGTATCGCGGCGGCCCAGGTACAAGAGCACGTACGTGGGAATCGACAGGAGTTCCAAGCCCAGGAACAGCAATACCAACTCGCGCGCCGAGCCGACGAGCATCGTGCCGGCCAGGCCCATCAGCAGCGTGCCCAGGTATTCGGTGTGCGGCACGTCTTGCGCTTGGCGCAGCGACATGAGCACGAACAGCAAGCCCACGACGAGCG
>DATCFX010000911.1:0-2959 GCA_036509275.1 Pirellulales bacterium
CACGACTCCCGTGCTGACAGTCAGCGGCACGACCGGCATGAGCTTCGCTGCCACCAACGGCGCGTCGCTGGCCTTCACCTTGAACGGCTCCAGCAACAGCAGTATCACCGTCACCAATGCTTTGAGCTTTGGCCTCACGTCGGGGGTCGACATCATCAACATTAGCGGCACGGCCGCCGACAAGACTTACGTGCTGATGAACTTTGGCAGCGAAAACGTGGTGGGCGGCGAGTTCCAATTGGGCAGCCATCCCGCGGACCTGAACACCTACAAGCTCGAAAACACCGTCACGCAAGAGTTGCTGGTCGTGGCGCCGACCACGGCTCCCACGGCGGCCTACTGGAGCGGGGCCCGGGATGCGAATTGGAATACCGTCAGCGGCAGCAGCACGAACTGGGTGAACGGCCCGACGGGCACCGATACGAACCAGCTTCCCGGCATTGGCAGCGACGTGTACTTCACGGCCAACGCGGCCGCCAATTATGCCACGACGACGCTGGGGCAGAGCTTCGAGATCAACAGCCTGACGCTCGGCACGGGCGTCGATACGGCCGGCTCGATCATCGCCAGCGGCGCCGGCGGGCCCTATACGTTGACCATCGACGCCAGCGCCGGCGCGTATGCGGCCGGCACCGGCCTCACCGTCGTCGGCGGCACCAACACGATCAGCGCGAATGTGGCGCTGGGCGGCTCGCTGACCAACCAAACCTGGAACCTGGCCAGCGGCTCGAGCCTGAATGTCAGCGGCAACATTTCCGAGGTCAACGCCGGCACGACGCTGACGGTCAACACCAGCGGCTCGGGCACGCTGAGTCTGACGGGCAACAACAGCTACACCGGCGGCACGACGATCAACGGCGGCACGGTGCAGATCAATAGCAACACCAGCCTGGGCATCGGCGGCACGGCCACGATCAATGCCGGCACGTTGGAAGCCACGGCCAGCATCAGCACGGCCCGCAGCTTCGTGCTGGGCGACCCCGGCAGCACGATCCTCGTCGACGGCGGCCAGACCTACGCAATCACCAATACGGCCGGCAGCGGCATCAGCGGCAGCGGCACGCTCAACGCGACGGGCGTCGGCATCCTGGCCCTGGACGATACGCTCAACGCCAACACCTTCACCGGCGGCAGCGTGATCTCCGGCGGCACCGTGCAGATCTTCACCGGCACCAGCCTGGGCGATGTCAGCGGCGCGGCCACGATCAATGCCGGCACCTTGGAAGCTATGGCCAGCATCAGCACGACCCGCAGCTTCGCGCTGGGCGACCCAGGCAGCACGATCTCAGTCGACGGCGGCCAGACCTACTCGATCGCCAACAGTGGCACCAGCGGCATCAGCGGCAGCGGCACGCTCAACGCAACGGGCGCCGGCATCCTGGCCCTGGACGATAGGCTCAACGCCAACACCTTCACCGGCGGCAGCGTGATCTCCGGCGGGGGCACAGTCGAGATCTACACCGCCAGCAGCCTGGGTGCGGCCACCGGCACGGCCGCACTGTCCGGCGGCACCTTGGAAGCCATGCAGTCGATCACGACCAGCCGCGGTTTCACCCTGACCGGCGCCAGCAACTATATCTCCGTCGCTGGCACGCCGACGACCACCCTGTACGAGATCGATGGCACGATCAGCAACGGTGCCAGCACGGGCACGCTGAACGTCAACGGCACCGGCACGCTGGTCCTCACGGGCACCAACGGCTATACGGGCAACACCTTCGTGACCAGCGGCGCGCTGGACTTGGACCCGATCGCCGGCCCGGGCTTCTCGGCCAGCGGCACGGGCGATGTCACGCTTTCGGGCACTGGCGTCCTGGCGACCACCATGGGCGACACGATTGCCGGCAACCTGAACGTCGGCTCGGGTACGACGGTCGTGGTCGGTCAAGGGACCGGGACGCCCACGCTTTCGATCAACGGGGCCACCGGCTTGACCTTGCCGACGGCCGGCGGGGCGACCTTCGATTTCAATCTGAACGGAGCCGGCAACAGCAGCATCGTCATCGCCAACGGCCAGTTAAACTTCGGCACCTCCGGCACCGACACGATCAACGTCGCCGGCGCGCAGGCGGCGGGCACCTATGTGTTGATGAACTTCGCAAACGGCCAGACCGGCACCCAGTCGTTCGCACTGGGTACCACTCCCGGCGGTCCCGACACGTACTCGCTGCTCGACACGGGCACGAAAGAGGAATTGATCGTCACGTCCAATGCGGCGCCGACTGCCGCCTACTGGAGCGGCGCGATCGATGGAAATTGGAACACGCTCAGCGGCATTAGCACCAACTGGGTCAACGGTCCCGCCGGCAGCGACACCAACCAACTTCCCGGCAGCACCAGCGACATCTATCTCACCGCCAACAGCGCCAGCAATCTTTCCACCGCGCTCGGCCAGGATTTCACGATCAACAGCCTGACGTTCACCGGCACGGGCACCGCCAACACGGCCGGCTTCTCGATCGCCAGCGGCAGCGGCGGTCCGTACACGCTGACGCTCGATGCTGCGTCCGGAGCGTATACAGCCGGCACCGGTATCACGATCCTGGCGGGTGCGGGCTCCGACACGATCAGCGCCAACGTGGCGTTGGGCGCCGGCCAGACCTGGAACCTGGCCAGCGGCACGGCCTTGACCGTCAGCGGCGCGATCTCCGAAACCAACTCGGGCACGATCCTGACCGTCGCCGGCTCGGGCACGCTGGCCCTGACCGGCGACAATACTTACTCCGGTGGCACGACGATCAACGGCGGCACGGTGCAGATCTTCACCACCAGCAGCCTGGGAGCCAGCGGCACGACGGCCACGATCAACGCTGCCACCCTCGAGGCCGCGGCGACCTTCACCGACAGCCGCAGCATCAATCTCAACAATGCGGCTGCCGCGATCATGGTTGACGCCAGCCAAACCTACACGCTCAGTGGCGTGCTCAGCGGCACGGGCGGGCTGAACGTGCCCGGCCCG
>DATCFX010000912.1:0-1878 GCA_036509275.1 Pirellulales bacterium
CGCCCGCGCCGTGTCGACCCGTTCTTTCAAGGCCGGGTCGCGTGGCCGCCCTTGTTTCAAGTAGGCCCGCCAGGCGGCCACCAATTGGGTATCGGCGGCGAACGTGGGTTCGCGATCGGCGTCGGCCGCGCATCGGTTTAATTCGACCCGTTCGCGTTGCTCGGCGATCAGGCCCTGCACGCGAGCTTCGAGCGGCTGTGCGGCGGCGTGCCCGCCCAGCGCTTGCAGCCGCTCCCAGATGGCCGCAACGTGTGCTGCATCGGCAGCCGGCTGCTGGTCGAGCGCCTGGCGCAATTGCTCGACCTGCGACAGCCGCTCGTACTCTTCCCGAAAGCTCCGGGCGCTGGGGCGATCGGCCAGCGTGGCTGCATGCTCTTGCCAATGCGCGCTCAGCGCGGCCCAATCCTGGCTCTGACGGTCGGCTTCGAGCAGCGCCAGGGCCGTTTGCGCCGCATGCGCCTGGCGCGCCGAGAACAATAGTGGCGCCGCTTGCGGATCGCCCTCGAGCAACCGCGACCGATAGCAGCGCGCGATTTCGGCCTCATCGCCCGACTGCAGGGCGCGCTCCAGCGCCTGCCGGCCGGCCACGTGGCCATACGCCTCGCCCACCAGCGGCACAAGGTCATCGCCAATCGTCTCGGCCGCGCCCATGCACTCGACCAGCTTGACGGCCAGCTCCCAATCGCGGCGAGCCAGCACCTCATCCAGCGACTGGCACCAGAGCAGCACCTCGTCGATGCCAGGAATGTCGTGCAGATCGAAGCGTAACAATTCAAACAGGTAGTGCGACAAGTCGCGCACCTGTTCGTCGATCGATTCGAGCAGCCGCGCTCGCAAGGGCGATGCTCGCGGCGACGCGAAATCATCGCCGCGAAACAACAGACCGTCATAACCCGGCGAATCGACAAACGTGTCCCACAGCGATGGCTCGGCCGCTAAAGCCCGCAGCGCGACGTAGATCACCAAGGCCGAAAAGTTGTCCAGACCGGGGAACAGCGCCGTGCCCGCCGCGCGGCCGGGATGCTGATAAGCGGGCAAGCCCATTTCCAGGTTGGTCTGACCCATCAGCGCCGGAACCGCCAGGCAATCGTAATCGACCAGCGTGAAGCGGCCGGTTTCATCGACCAGCACGTTGCCCGGCTGCAAGTCGCCATGCGCCACGTGATGAGCGGCCAGGCCGCGCGTCAGTTCGGCCCACGTCTCGGCCCCGCGCGCCAGGTCGGCCGATCGCTGCTGGTGGCAGGCGTCGCGGGCCCATTCGAACAGCGTGACGCCGGGCGCCCAATCCATGCGCACCAGCGGGTACAGCTTGCCGTCGGCGCCCGAGCGGATTCCCTGTTCGTCGTAGACAAAGCCGACGAAGCTGGCGATGGCACGCCCGGCCAGATAGTCGCTCACCGCTTCGTAGCGCTGCCGGCGCTGG
This sequence comes from Pirellulales bacterium, assembly GCA_036509275.1. Lineage (GTDB taxonomy): Bacteria > Planctomycetota > Planctomycetia > Pirellulales > PNKZ01 > DATATB01. The sequence goes on from DATCFX010000912.1 coordinate 1,424, forward strand.
TCGGCGCGGCGATTGAAGACTCGCAAGGCCAGCGAGCTGCCGTCGGGCTGCAAACCGCGATAGACGGTGGCAAAGTTGCCTGAGCGAGGTTTTGGTTGCCCCAGCGCGTTTTTCTCGATCGCGCACTGCTGCAACTCCGGATCGCGAAAAGCAATCCGAGGATTCTGCAACATGCGGCTGAAATCGGAGACGAGTGGCCAGGCCATCGGTGCAGGGTGGGAGTTTCCGGCGTGTGCGTGCTAGACTTTAAATCGGCGTACTCGGAATCGCGTCGCGGGGAGACGCAGCAAAAAGCCTCGAAACGCCCAGCGTCTTGCGGCAATTAGACGGTGCTGTGCCGCTGGACTGACCGCCGCACGAAAGGAGTGTCGAGTGAATGTCAAAATACGTCGCCGGCCGGCCGCTCGCAAGCAACCCTCGAGCGTCGGATCGACAATCGCAGAAGTAGGCCAGCA
>DATCFX010000913.1:0-1441 GCA_036509275.1 Pirellulales bacterium
TAGCAACACCAGCCTGGGCATCGGCGGCACGGCCACGATCAACGCCGGCACGCTGGAAGCCACGGCCAGCATCAATAGCAGTCGCAACTTCGCGCTGGGCAGCTCAACCAGCACGATCCTGGTCGACAGCGGCTTGACGTACACGATCAGCGGCGTGATTGCCGACGGCGCCAGCGCCGGCACGCTGAATGCCACCGGCGCGGGCACCCTGGTCCTGACCGGCACCAACAGCTACTCGGGCGGGACCAGCATTTCGGCCGGCACGCTCATCATCTCCAGCGATTCGAACCTGGGCAATCCGTCGGGCAACATCACGATGAGCGGTTTCTCGACGTTGGAAGCCAACGGTACCTTCTCGACCAACCGTTCCCTGACGTCCACCGCCGGCTTCTCGACCATCGACGTGCCGGGCAGTAATGTCTTCACTATGAACGGAGTAGTGAACGTCACCTCGGGGTTCTTCAACAAGACCGACAGCGGCACCTTGGTCCTGACCAATGCCAACAACGCCACGAGCTTCAACTCGTTCGTCAACATCGACAACGGCACCATCCAGGCCGGCGTCGCCAACGCCCTGGGCAACTTGTCGACGCTCGCTTTGGGCAACAACACGACCAGCGGCGTGTTCGACATCAACGGCTTCAACCAGCACATGCAGCCGTTCGGCTCAATCAGCACCAGCGGCACTGGCACGGCCAACGCCATCACGAACAGCAGCGCCACGGCGGCCACGTTCGAACTCGATCTCAGCCGTGGCTCGAACACGACCTACACCTACTCGGGCCTGTTGACGGGCAATCTGTCCTTCCAGCTCGACGGCGCCACCGGCAACACGCAGATCCTGACCGGTGCGAACACCTACACCGGCAACACCATCGTCACCAGCGGCACGCTGGCCATCGGCGTTGCGGATGACCGGCTGCCCACCGGCACCACGCTTGTGCTTGGCTCGGCGACCGGCAATCCGTCCGGCACATTTGACCTCGCGGGCTTCAACCAGACTGTGGCCGGCTTGACAACGGCCGGTTCCGGTACTTCCAACCAGGTGGTCAACAGCGGCGCCGGAACACCCAACCTGACTGTCAGCGTGGCCAGCGGCACCGACACATTCAGCGGACTGCTCGGTGGCACCGGCAGCCAGAACAGCTTCGCACTCGTGAAGCAAAGTGCCGGCACCCTCGCCTTGACCGGCGACAATACCTACACCGGTGGCACGACGATCAACGGCGGCACGGTGCAGATTGACAACATTAATAGCCTGGGAGCCAGCGGCACGACGGCCACGATCAACGCTGCCACGCTCGAGGCCGCGGCGACCTTCACCGACAGCCGCAGCATCAATCTCAACAATGCGGCTGCCGCGATCATGGTTGACGCCAGCCAAACCTACACGCTCAGTGGCGTGCTCAGCGGCACGGGCGGGCTGAACGTGCCCGGCCCG
>DATCFX010000914.1:0-2948 GCA_036509275.1 Pirellulales bacterium
CGACAGCCGGCCCACGAACGCTTCCATTTTACCCCGCCGGCCGTCGGGTTTCCACAAGGTTGTCCCCGCGACCGAGCGGCCGGTGACCGCCCCGCAACCACCGGTCGCGGCTTTATGATGGTGGTTCGTACGGTATAATCCGCCACAAACACCCCCCTGCGACTCGCGGAGAAGCCGCCATGAGCGATTGGATCGAACCGGGCCAGCCCGCCCCCGACTTTAGCCTGCCAGCCGATAACGGCCAGAAGGTGCGGCTCAAGGACCAACGCGGCTCGCCGGTGGTGCTGTATTTCTACCCCCGCGACGACACGCCGGGCTGCACCCGCGAGGCCTGTGCCTTCCGCGACCGGCTGAAAGAATTGACACAGCGGGGGGCCAAAGTGTTCGGGGTCAGCACGGACGACGTGGCCAGTCACGAAAAGTTCCGCGACAAGTATCAGCTCAACTTTCCGCTGCTGGCCGACGTGGAGCACCGGGTGGCCGAGCAATACGGGGCCTGGCGCGAAAAAAACATGTACGGCAAAAAATCCTGGGGCGTGCAGCGCTCGACCTATTTGATCGACGCCGAAGGCACGGTCCGCCGCGTCTGGAAAAAGGTCAGCGTCGACGGGCACGACCAGGCGGTGATTGAGGCGGTGGGGGAAATGATGATTGATGAATGATGAGTGCCGGAGCTGGCGCCAGCTCCCCTATTCATCATTCATCATTCCGCGTTCCGCATTATTCATACTCCTCCACCCGCAACCCGGTCCGGCTCTTCACGAGTTCGGCCAGGGCGTGTAACTCGTGGGCCGCCAGCGGTTGGACGTAGCTTTCGGCCGGCTTGCGGGCGACGGTGTAGAGCTGCACGAGGCTCAGTTGGCCGCCGGCGGTGGTGATTTCGTTCAGCCGGTCGCAGAAGGCGGCTTGCTCGGCTGACGACGGCCCGACGCCGGAAATCCGCATGAAGAGCGACTGGATCACGAGCGGACGCACTCGGGCAGCAGCCGTGATATTGTCGAGGATGCGGCGAAAGGGAATCGTGGTCCGCTCGACGAGCCGATAGTACGCGTCGGTGCCGGCTTCGAGCTTGGCCCAGATTTCGCCCTGGTTTGAGTCCAGCACTTGCAAGCCGCGCTCGACCGCCGGGCGATGGAACATGCTGGCGTTGGTGATCAGCACCATTTTGACCGCATCCAGGGCATGCCGCCGCTTAAGCCCGGCGCACACGGCCACCAGTTCGTCGAAATTGCGATACGTGGTCGGTTCGCCGTCGCCGCTGAAGGCAATGTCGTTGAGTCGGCGCAGCGAGGCCGGCACGGCGGCGAACTTGGGATGCTCGTAAAGGCCGCCGGACTGCACCAGCCGCAGCATGGCGTCCAACTCGGCCAGCAGTTGCTCGGTTTCGACAAACTCGGTTTCGCTGCGGCTGACGCGATCGACCTGGCAATAAATGCAGTCGAAATTGCAGATTTTGTCCGGGTTCAGATTCACGCCGATCGAAATTCCGCCCGAGCGACGGCTGAGCACCGGGTAAACGAAGCGGTTGTGCTCAAACAGCCGGGCGTGATCAGCGTGCAGCGGAAGCGGGGGAAGCATACAACCATTGTACGCAACGGTTCATCAAGCCGCGACCGGTGGTCGCGCTCCCCGCGACCAGCGGTCGCGGCTTTATGAAGTGGCGGCCGCCACTTTGCGAAACCGCGTAAACTCGTCGATCGTGACGGTCGAGAGCGAGCCGTCGGCAAGCTGAAGAATGATCAGGTCGCTGTAGACCTTGTCATCAGGATTGCGCTTGAAGTGCAGCCCGTGCCGCCGCCGCTCGATCCGCAGCACGGTGCCGGTGGTCACGGCCTGCCAGCGTTTGAGGCCCACTTTGACCTCGTGATCGATCTCGATCCGGTCGCCGGGCTGCAACTGATTGACGGCCGGCCGGGTCGTCACGTCCTGCTGATTCGTGGTGGCCGTGCGGCGCAGGGCCGCGACCGTCGTGGGCTCCAAGCCCACGGACTGCGGTCCGTGGGTGTTCGCAGCCGAATCGGTCCCAATCGGGTGTTGCGCTTCCATCAGACTTCCTTGGCTTTGATCCAGGTCATCAGCCGGCGGAGCTTGCGGCCGACTTCCTCGATGGGGTGGCTGCGCTCGCGGCGACGCATGGCCTTGAACGCCGGGGCATTGGCCTTGTTCTCGAGAATCCATTCACGGGCGAACTTGCCGCTCTGAATCTCGTCAAGAATTTTCTTCATTTCCTGCTTCGTCTCGGCGGTCACGATGCGCGGCCCGCGGGTGTAATCGCCGAATTCGGCCGTGTTCGAGACGCTGTAGCGCATGTAGTTGAGGCCGCCCTGGTAGAACAGGTCGACGATCAGCTTCAGTTCGTGCATGCACTCGAAGTAGGCCATCTCGGGCTGGTAGCCGGCCTCGACCAGCGTTTCGTAGGCTGCCTTGACCAGCGCGCTCACGCCGCCGCAGAGCACGACCTGCTCGCCGAACAAGTCGGTTTCGGTCTCCTCGGCGAACGACGTTTCGATCACGCCACCGCGCGTGCCGCCGATGCCCTTGGCATAGGCCAGGCCCAACCGCCGCGATTCGTCGCTGGCGCCGGGACTCAAGGCGATCAAGCAGGGCACGCCGCCGCCCTTTTCGAACTCGCTGCGCACCAGATGGCCGGGGCCCTTGGGCGCGACCAGCACGATATCCACTCCCTGCGGCGCTTCGACCTGGCCGAAGTGGACGTTAAAACCGTGCGAGCACATCAGCACGTTACCCGGCCGCAAATTCGGCTTCACGTGCTGGCGATAAATGTCCCCCTGCACTTCGTCGGGCAGGAGCATGTTCACCATGTCGGCCTGTTCGGTGGCGGCTTCCACCGGCAGCGGCTTGAAGCCGTGGCTGACGGCCAGGTCATAGTTTGGGCTGCCGGGCCGCTGGCCGACGATCACCGTGCAGCCGCTGTCGCGCAGGTTCTG
>DATCFX010000915.1:0-1095 GCA_036509275.1 Pirellulales bacterium
GCCAGCGGCGAGTTCTTCCGGAGCCGCTGCGCAGCGTGGTTCCGGCTGCAGCGACCGCTGGTCGAGGGCGAGGCTCCGAGCGGCTATCAACGCGTGGCCGTTGCTGCAGACTCGGGCAACGGCATTTCGGCGGTGCTGGACTTCGAGCGATACGTCTTCGTGAACGCCGACCTGACGATCAATCTGCTGCGTCGCCCGCTCGGTGAATGGATCTGCGTGGATGCACGCACGCTGTTGGCGCCCAACGGGTGTGGCCTGGCCGAGTCGCAGCTCTTCGACGAAACGGGCCTCGTCGGCCGCGCGACCCAGAGCCTGTCGGTACGCGCGCGCAGTTGAAGACTGAAGACAGCGCGCTGCGCGGAGCTGCCGCCGACCTGTATCCGACGTCCTTCAGGCGCCGGCCGCGCCGTGGAACACATCCAGCGTGGGAAAGTCGGCGCGGCGACGCAGACAGTCCCACAGGTAGAAGGCAAAGCCGAGGTCGCCTGTCCACAGCGAATAACGCATCTGGCCGAACTGCTTCGCGGATGCCTCGGTCTGCGCAATGCCGTGCATGGCAAAGGCCTGCGCACGTTGCAGCCACATCGTATCGCCCGTGCGCCGATAGAGCTTGAGAAAGGCATAGCCATTGCCGCCCGTGCCGTGGCACAAATTGGAGCCCTTTTTCAGGGGGCCGGCGGCCCAGACCGCTTCGCCTGCGGCGGCGAGCACATCGTCAAGCGCATGGCCCGGCAGATCGGCCAGGCAGATCACGAAGCCCGGCGCGCCGTGGCAGTACTGCATCAGGAGCGGCCTGCCGGGCAGCGGCGCGAGATGAGGGCGCCAGTTGGCCAGCTTGCCTTCCCGGGTCGCAGTGCGCAGCACGGTGTTTTCGATGCATTCCTTCCAGGCGGCCCAGTCGGAGTCGGCCAGCAAGCTGCGGCCGTGGATCAGAGGCGCGGCGGTGGCCACGAAGCCATGAACGGCGTCGATGTAGGCGGACCGGTGGCCGTACAGGTCTTGGGTCCAGTAATGGCAGCCGAATTCCTCCGACCACATGAGCTGCGACCACAGCATCGTCGCCGTCGTGCGAAACAGCTCCGCCCAACGTGAATC
>DATCFX010000916.1:0-7544 GCA_036509275.1 Pirellulales bacterium
ACAATGCCGATTGCGTGCTCGATCCGGTCACGCAAGCCCGGCTCGACCACCAGCAGCGCGACCTGGACGCGTTGGGCGACTTTTTGCTGGAGTATTACCGCCGCACGTTCAAGCGGTTGGGCGGCGGCCGCAGCGTGTGGATCGGCGAATTGCCGTTCCATTGGCAAACCGATTTCGATTTTGGCTGGTCGGGCGGCTGGCTCGGCAATCGCCGCAAGCAACTCCGCGAACGCGACCTGGTGGTGATGATTCCCGGCCGCGATCGCTCGCGGGCGATTGTCATGGCCGACCACTACGACACGGCTTACATGGAAGACGAGTTCGGCTACGCGCACGGCGGCGGTGGCCCGCGCTTGGCGGCGGCCGGCGCCGACGACAACCACTCGGCCACCGCCACGCTGATGCTCGGTGCGCCGGTGTTCTGGGAGTTGAGCCGGGCTGGACGCCTGGAGTGCGACGTGTGGCTCGTGCATTTGACCGGCGAGGAATTCCCGGCCGATTGTCTGGGCGCGCGGCAGCTTTGCCAGCAACTATTGGCCGGCCAGCTCGACTTGCGCTCGGCTACAGGCCGACCGCGCCGCCTGCGCGACGTGCGGGTCGACGGCGTGTACGTGCTGGACATGGTCGCGCACAACAACGATCGCGATCGCGACGTGTTTCAGATCTGCCCTGGCACGAACCGCCAATCGATGTGGCTGGCCTCGCAGGCGCACATGGCTGGCGCTACCTGGAACGCCCTGGCCCCCACCTGGAACCAGCGGCCCGGCCGTCGCGGAAAATCGCGCGGCCGCCGCAGTGCCGACGCGCGCACCCTGCCCAAGACGGCCCTGCACCCGCAGCTCTCAGGCGAAGTCCGTCCCGCCTACGATCCGCGGAGCACGCTGTTCAATACCGATGGCCAGATTTTTTCCGACGCCGGCGTGCCAGTCGTGCTGTTCATGGAGAACTACGACATCAACCGGCACGGCTATCACGACACGCAGGACACGCTCGCCAACATCGATCTCGATTACGGCTCCGCCGTCGCCGCCATCGCCATCGAAGCGGTGGCGCGAGCGGCGGGGGAGCGGAAATAAGAAATGATGAACGAGGAATGATGAATGGAAGATTGTTGAGATTTAGCCCCGTCGCTAGCGACGGGCTCCTGCTAGCGACGGGCTTCAGGCGATCGCGCTACTTGCCCTGCTTTTGGGCAACCGGCTTAGCTGATTTGGCCGCCTTGCTGGGTGGGTTGGTTTGCAGCGGCAGGGTATAGGCCAAGGCGCCGACGACCTTTTTGCCCTTGAAGTTGTCGTGGCAGAGCTCGCACTTCTCCATGACCATCGGCAGCACGGTGGCCGCGCGCAAGTAGCGCTTGCCATCGATCGTGTCGAGCTTTTCGTAGTATGCCTTGCCGGCCATGACTTGCTTGATCGCCTCGCGCTCGAAATCGTCCTGGGGCGTGTTCTCGTCGTTGAGCGGCTCGCCCAGTCCGTCCAATAGCCGGACCTCATGCCAACCCTTCTTCTTCATGTTTTCGAACAGCACCTTAAAGGCCTCGCCGGCCGGCAGGTCGGAAGACTCTTCGACGTAGTGCTTCGTAATCAGCACGATGGCGGTTTTGTAGATATCATCCAGCAGCTTGACCTCGCGGCGAGCCCGCTCGACCGCCCGCTGCTCGGCCGGTTCCGCAGCCCACAGCGGGCCGAGCGTCAGGGTTCCAAGCGTAACCCCGGCGGCGGAAACAAGCAATAAAACGCTTGCCCATAACGACTTATGCATTGACGCACCCTTTATTCATGAGACCTGTGAGCAGCGCTGTCCACAAAAGAGGACAACAGCATCCACAATTCGCTCCAGCTTAGGCGCGATTCGGGCAGTGTCAAGCACGTCGGAGAAAAAAGCGACGGGCGGGGGCCGCTATTTCTTTTCGGGAAATTGCTCGCGCATGAAGCGCTCGATGCCCGGCATCACCGGCTGCATCGCGCCGGTCGCCCCGGTATCGGTCAGGCGCGCCAGCCCGCAATTGGGCGCGATCAGCAGCAGGGCGGTGCGGTCGCCGTTGGAGAATTCCAGCGCGTACTTCCACTCGGGTTTGCAGGCCTTGTCCGCGCTCGACCAATCAAAGCTGTTGTCATTCACCAGGCTCTGGCGAACATGGCTGAAGCCCGGCTGGAGGGTCACGTCCTTTTCGGCCAGCACGCTGAGGTGCTCGCCGCCGACCATCAGCCGCTCCAGGTGCGCGGCGCCGCCCGTGGCATCAGTCGGCGCGAGCAGCATCGCATTCACTAGCGGCGCGTTCATCATCAACTCGGCGTTGTACCTGCCCCAGAGCTCGATCGGCCGCCGCTGCAATCGGGCGTAAAACATCTGGCTATAGACGGCCGCCGCCACGCCCAACAGCAGGATCGTCAGGATCGCGTACTTGCCCGGTATTGTCCGGCCTTCCATAGGGAAATCTCCAGGCCGCACCGCGACGCAGCCACGCCGCCGGAGCGTTCAGAACCGCATGCCGGTGAAGCCGCCGTCGACGTAGTAAGCGGCGCCGGTGATGAAGCTGCCGGCGCGGCGCGAAAGCATGAGCAGCGCGGTGCCCACCAGTTCGTCCGGCTCGCCAAAGCGGGCCATCGGCGTTTGGCTCATAATCCTTTCGACCCGGGCGGCATCCAGGATCTTGCGGTTTTGCTCAGCCGGAAAGAACCCGGGGCAAATGGCGTTCACGCGCACGCCGCGCGGAGCCAGTTCGCGGGCCACGTTCTGCGTCAGGTTGATGACGGCCGCCTTCGAGGCCGAATAGGCGAAGACCCGCGAGAGCGGCAAGTGGGCCGTGACACTGCCAATGTTGAGAATCGAGCCGCCGCCGGTCTCGGCCATGTGGCGGCCGAAGATCTGGCAGCCCCAGTGTACGGCCGTGAGATTGCTCGTGAGCACGCGATCCCAATCCTCGTCGGCCACTTCCAGGTAAGGCCCAGCCGAATTCACGCCTGCGCCATTGATCAGCATGTCGATCTTACCGTGCGCCTCGGTTGCGGCCTGCAAGAGCGCTTCGATCGATGCGCGGCTGGTGACGTCCACCGGCAAGTAAGCGGCCCGGCCCCCCGCCGCGGCGATCTCCTGCACCCGAGCCTGGCCATTCGCCTGGCCGCGGCCGGCCACGATCACCGTGGCTCCGGCCCGAGCCAGCCCAGTCGCCAAGGCTCCGCCCAGCACGCCGGTGCCGCCGATCACCACCGCCGTTTGACCATTCAGGCTAAACAGTTCATCCAAGTAAGCAGACATTGTGGCGCTCGATAGGCTTTAGCGTTTGTTCTATTGAGTTGCTGGCCGCCCGATTTAGGATCGGCTGAAAAATAACTTCGGTTTTTCCCGGCCCCTCACCCTGCCCACTCCCGCAAGGGGAGAGGAGTTGCGGAGAAGTTATTTTTCGGTCGATCCTTACTTCGGCGTGCGGCGCTTGCCGAGCCAGTCAGTGTGGAACGTCCCCGGCTTGTCGGTGCGCTCGTATGTGTGTGCGCCGAAGTAATCGCGCTGCGCCTGCAACAGGTTGGCCGGCAAGCGGGCCGTGCGATAGCCATCGAAATACGTCAGCGCGGTGTTAAAGGCCGGGGCCGCGATGCCCAGCTCGATCGCCGTCGATACGACGTGCCGCCAGGCCGGTTGCGCTTTCTGCACCGCTTCGGTGAAGTACGGGGCCAGCAGCAGATTCTCCAGCTTGGCGTTGGCGTCGAACGCCTCCTTGATGCGGTCCAGGAAGCGGGCACGAATGATGCACCCGCCCCGCCAGAGCAGCGCAATGTTGCCGAAGTCCAAGGGCCAGTCGTGCTCGGCCGCGGCCGCCTGCATCTGCACGAAACCCTGGGCATAGCTGCAAATCTTCGACGCGTACAACGCCTGCCGCACGTCTTCCACGAATTTCTGCCGGTCGCCCGTGTACTTCGTCGCCGGACCCGAGAGCACGCGGCTGGCCCGCAAGCGGGCGTCCCGCAGCGCCGACAGCGAGCGGGCATACACGGCCTCGGTCACCAGCGTGCTGGGCACGCCCAGGTCCAAGGCCAGTTGGCTCATCCACTTGCCGGTCCCCTTGGCTCCGGCCTTGTCGAGCACAAGATCCACCAGGTCCGTGCCGGTGTCGTCGTCCTTGACGCTCAAGATGTCGCGCGTGATCTCGATCAGATAGCTGTCCAGCTCGCCGCGATTCCACTCGGCAAACACGTCGTAGAGTTGTTCATTGGTGAAGCCCAGCGTCTGCTTGAGCAGGTAGTAGGCCTCGCAAATCAACTGCATGTCGCCGTATTCGATGCCGTTGTGGACCATCTTGACGTAGTGCCCGGCGCCGCGCGGGCCGACCCATTCGCAACAGGGAATGTCCTGCTTCGGCCCCACCTTGGCGGCGATCGCCTGGAAGATGGGCTTGATCAGCGGCCAGGCATCGGGGCTGCCGCCGGGCATCAGGCTGGGGCCCTTCAAAGCGCCTTCTTCGCCCCCCGACACGCCCGAGCCGATGAACAGCAGGCCCTTGGATTCCACGTACTTGGTGCGCCGCTCGGTGTCGCTATAGAGCGTGTTGCCCCCGTCGATAATCACGTCGCCGCGCTCGAGCCTGGGGATCAGTTTCTCGATCATGTCGTCGACGGCCGGGCCGGCCTTGATCATCAGCAGCACTTTTCGCGGCTTCGCCAGGCTGGCGACGAGATCCTGGATCGAATGGCAACCGACAAATCGCTTGTCCTTGGCCCGGCCGGCGATAAAGTCGTCGACCACCTTGGTGGTGCGGTTGAAGACCGCGACGCGAAACCCCCGGCTTTCGACATTGAGTGCCAGGTTTTCGCCCATCACGGCCAGCCCAATCAGCCCCAGATCGCATAGCTCGGCCATCGTGGTTCACCGCCGGAGAAAGTGTGGAGTTCATCGCCATTGCCGGCCCAGAGCGTGGCCGGGAAAAGCGCGATTGTACCGGTCGATCCGCACCCCAGCAATGAGCCGCTCTCTCGCAGCCCTGCACGCAGTGCCGCAATTCAGACCGCCGGCCGCAAGATCCGATCGAGGAAGGGATATGCCGCGGCCCCGTGCCACTCGTGCTTGCCGGTAAAGCGGTCGATTTGCACACGATCGGCCACGCCCAGGGCTCGGTACACGCGGTCGATCCGCTGCTCGATCGTGTCGACCCACTGCGGCGGCAGCAGTTTATCTTGCGACCCGACTTGCCACATGCACGGCCGCGGGGCGATCAGTCCGCCGATCTCCGGTACGTCGCCCAGCGGGAGCAAGCCAGGAATCGTCTGCGATCCGCAAGTGTAGTGCCTGCCGATCCGCTCCTGAAAACAATTCATCGCGCCGGCGATCACCGCCACGCGGATCCGGGGCTCCAGAGCGGTCGAGAGCATCGTCATCCGTCCACCGTACGACAATCCGGCGCAGCCGACGCGATCGGCGTCGACCTCCTCGCGGCTCGACAGGTACGCCAGCGTCCACAGGATATCGCGCAAGTTTTCGGCAATCAGCAGCTTTCCGAGAATCGCCAGCCGGACAAACGTGTCGGCGCACGGATCGACGTCGCGGATCAGCTTGGGACGCCGGGCGACGTCTGGGCTCAGCCGCCGGCCAAACGGCGTCATGCACGGCACTGCCACGGCGTAGCCGCGGCGGGCGAGTTGCCGCCCATAGTCGGCCCGCTGCGAGGCGATCTCCTCGCGCAGCTCCGGAATATCGTCGCGGCCGGCCACCGTGTCGTAGCCCCCGATGCCATGACCGTGCAAAGCCAGCATGCCGGGCAAATGCTGGCCGCCGCTGGGTGATTTCGGCGGCAATAGCACGTAAATCGGCACCGGGGGCACGCCCTGCGCCACCAGCACCCGCTCCTCGCGCGTATGATCTTCCAGCCGGACCGTGCGCTGGAGCACGCAGTTCCATTTGGCTGGCGGATCGAATGGACCCAACAGCGCTCGCAGTTTGGCGGAAAACTCGCCTTGCCAACGGCGGCACTCCTCGGGCGAAGTGCCGGAGAATTGCATGGCCAGCGGCGCGTCGCCGGCCGCGGTTTTGATCCGCTCGTCGACGGTCGGCACGGATGGAGCAACGTCATCGGCGTTGAGTCGCCCGCAATTTGAAGCGGCCGCCATCGCCGCAGCGGCGTCCCGCAAGAATCCCCGTCGCGGCAGCATGATACGGCGTTTTCCTGATGGCTTCGGCAAGTAACGGGCGCGATCCACCCTATGAGGGTCCGGCGGCAGTGTCAAGAAATGCAACCACCGCCTGGACCGCCGCCAATCGGCAGGCTTAACTGTGGTCTGCTACTTGCGATTCACTAGGAGTTGGCCGCATGCCCCGATTGCGCGATTCTTGGCGGTATCCGCTCTGCCTAGTCTCACTGCTCGTTGCCGCTCCTGCCGGTGCAACCGGGTTGACGCCTGTCGAGTATCGCCACCCTGGGCTGCACGTTGACTTGGGCGTGGGCTTGTGGGCCTGGCCGGTGCCGGTCGATTTCGACGGCGATGGGGATCTCGACCTGATCGTTAGTTGCCCCGACAAGCCGTACAACGGCACATACTTGTTCGAGAATCCATCCCCGGCTCCCTCCGCCTCGCCCACTCCCCCTCGCTCGCCAGGGGCGAAGGGAGAACCTGCCAGGCTGCCGGTCTTCAAGCCGGCCCGGCGCTTGAGTCGCGGCCTGCCGAACATTTCGCCTTCGTATGACCACGGCCGGTTGCGGGTGCTCGGGCCGGGCGTCGAGTATTCGGATTTTCTCGCGGTCGGACTGGACCAGCCGCACGACTTGCCGCTGCCGAAGAATATCCACTCGGCCAAGGTGCGGGCAAACCAGTGGAAGTACGTCGATTTCGACGGCGATGGCAAGCTCGACCTGGTTGTCGGCGTCGGAGATTGGACCGATTACGGCTGGGACGATGCGTTCGATGCGCAGGGACGCTGGACCCACGGCCCGCTGCACGGCTATGTCTACCTGCTGCGAAACGGCGGCACGAGCAGCAAGCCCGAGTACGAACCACCGCGAAAGATCGAAGCCGGCGGCCGAGCGATCGACACGTTCGGCATGCCGTCGCCGAATTTCGTCGACTTTGACGCAGATGGCGACTTGGATCTGCTGTGCGGCGAGTTTCTCGATGGCTTGAACTATTTCGAGAATATCGGCTCGCGCCGCGAACCGGCGTATGCAGTTGCCAGGCGCCTCACGTACGAAGGCCGGCCGCTGGCGATGGACCTGGAGATGATCGTGCCGGTGGCCATCGATTGGGACGGCGATGGCGACGCGGATCTGATCGTGGGCGACGAAGACGGCCGCGTGGCGCTGGTGGAAAACACCGGCCGCATCGTTGACCGGCTGCCGCAGTTTCTGCCGCCGCAATACTTCCAGCAAGAGGCCGACGAACTCAAATGCGGGGCGCTGGCCACGCCCGTCGGATTTGATTGGGACGGCGACGGCGACGACGATCTGATCAGCGGCAATTCGGCCGGCTACATCACGTATTTCGAAAACACCAGCGGACCGCGAATCGAGCAACCGCGGTGGGCCGCGCCGGTGCGCCTGGCGGCCGATGGCCAGGTGATTC
>DATCFX010000917.1:0-5158 GCA_036509275.1 Pirellulales bacterium
CCTGCCTCGGGCCATCACCCAGCTAACGCTGGCCACGGAACTGGCGCCCAACGATCGCCAGGCGCTCGAAAGCTTGCTCGAGTGCTACGGTCAGCAAGACGACGTGCAAGCTGCCGTGCGCTGCCTGACGCGCATGCTCGAGTTCGCGCCGCGCGATCTGAAACTGTGGAACAGTCTGGGCAATCGCCTGGACAGTCTCGGGCAACCGGCCGAAGCCCAACGGGCGTATACTTCGATGGTGGAAATGTTGCCGCACGAGGCGGAAAGCCACGAGCGGCTAGCCCAGGTCGAAGAACGATTGGATCATTGGCCGCGGGCCATTGCCCAGTGGCGACAGGCCGTTCGGCTGCGTAAGCTCGATCCGACCGGCTTGTTGGGTTTGGCCCAAGCGCAGATCCACGAAAAGCAATTCAGCGAAGCCCGCCAGACACTGGAACTGCTCAAGAGCCACGCCTGGCCCGAGAGATTCGACCGGGTCGGGGTGGACATCGAACAGCTTGAAAAGCAACTTCGCGCGGCCTCGGCAAAAGAACCGCCCGGGGAAGCAGGAAGACAGCGGACGAGGGGAACAGAAGACCGCGAAGGACGCGAAGAATAGGGACGCAGGGAATCAAGGTTTTGTATGGGGCGTGTGCAGTTTGTCGGAGGTGAATGGATGAGATTGAAAATGATGAGCACCGGAGCGGCTGTCGGACGCTGCCTGTTGGCTTGGATGGTTCTGGCGGCGACCGCTGGGGCTGGCGAGGCGCCGCTGGAATTGGGCGATCGTCGCGAGTTGTTTGTCGATCGCTATTTGATCGAGAGTTTGCGCGGCGTGCATTTGCACTTGTGCGAACCGCGCGACGCAGGCCCGGTGCTGCGCTTCGACAAGCCGTGGGAGGGGGCCTTCTGCGGCTATTGCACGCTCGTCCGCGACGGCCAGCGATATCTGCTCTACTACCGCGGCAAGCCCACGGCCGAGCGCGACGGCCAAGGCGAGGTGACCTGCCTGGCCGAATCCGACGACGGCCTTCGCTGGACGAAACCGCAACTCGGGCTCGTCGAGCGGTCCGGCAGCCGCGACAACAATATCGTGCTCTCGGCCCGGAACCTCTCGCACAATTTCAGCCCGCTGCTGGATGCCAACCCGGCGGCTCGGCCCGGCGAGCGGTTCAAAGCACTGGCCGGCACGATGGCGACCGGGCTGGTGGCCTTCGCCTCGCCCGACGGCCGCAAGTGGCACAAATTGCGGGACGAGCCGGTGATCGCGGTCAGCGGCGTGCCGTTTCCGTACATGTTCGATTCGCAGAACGTGGCGTTCTGGTCGCTGGCGGAAGGCAAGTACGTTGCGTATTTCCGCGTGTTCCAAGGCGGCGTGCGGCGGATTGCGCGGGCCACGAGCGACGATTTTATCCATTGGGGTGCCCCCGAGCTGATGCAATACCGCGACGCCGACGGGGGCGCTGCTCCCATCGAGCACTTGTATACGAACCAGACGCATCCGTACTTTCGCGCGCCGCAGTTGTACGTCTCGATCGCGGCACGCTTCATGCCGGGTCGGCAAGTGCTGAGCGCGGCCGAGGCCGAAGCCATTCACGTGAACCCCAAGTATTTCAAAGACGCCTCGGACGCGATCTTCATGACGACGCGCGGCGGCGGCTGGTACGACCGCACGTTTCTCACCGCGTTCATCCGTCCCGGCATCGGCGCCCAGAACTGGGTCTCGCGCACTAACTATCCGGCCTTGAACGTGGTCCAGACCGGGCCGGCCGAAATGTCGATCTACGTGAACCAGGATTACGCTCAGCCGACGGCCCATCTGCGGCGCTATAGCCTGCGGCTCGACGGCCTGGCTGCGCTGCGCGCCGGCTACGCGGGCGGAGAGGCCGTCAGCAAGCCGCTCACGTTTCGAGGCAATCGGCTGCTGCTGAATTTTTCCACTTCGGCCGCCGGCGGCATTCGCGTCGAGCTGCAAGACGCGGCCGGCCAACCGATCCCCGGTTTTACGCTGGGCGACAGTCTCGAAACGATCGGCAACGAAATCGAGCGGGCCGCCCGCTGGCGGCAGGGGCCCGACCTTGGCGCGCTGGCCGGCAAAGTGATTAGAATAAAACTCGCGATCAAGGATGCCGACGTGTTCGCCATCCGCTTTGCCAACAGCCAGTGAACGCCGGTAAAAAAATCTGAAAGAAAATACCCTCGCTCGGAAATAGCACGATGGTTCATGACGCTCTGCGGTCGCAGTTCGAGCGGGACGGCTTTGTCATTGTCCGATCGTTTCTCGACGCGGCCGACCTGGCCGAGTTGAACCATCAGCTTGCCCGCTATATCCGCGAAGTGGTGCCGCGGCAGGACGGGTCGCACGCATTTTATCTGGATGCCAGCCGGCCCGAGACGCTCAAGCAATTGCACCGCATGAGCGTCGATCCGTTTTTCGAGCAGTACCGCCGGCACCCGCTCTGGCAGACGTTGGCCGAGGGGCTGCTGGGCGAGGCGGCCGAGGCCGACGATCCGGAGTGGTTCAACAAGCCGGCGGCGAGCAACCATCCGACGCCGCCGCACCAGGACAACTATTACTTTTGCCTCCAGCCATGCCAGGTTGCCACGATTTGGCTGGCCCTGGATCGGGTGGACGAGGGCAACGGCTGCCTGCGCTATGTTCCCGGCTCGCACCTCCGCGGCGTGCGCGAGCACAGCGTGACCAGCGTGCTGGGTTTTTCACAAGGCATTTCGGATTACAGCCAGGCGGATCGGCGGCTGGAAGTGCCGATCCTGCTCGAGCCGGGCGACGCCGTGGTACACCACGGCAACGCGATCCATCGGGCCAATGGCAACCCGTCGCCCGATCGCGATCGCCGGGCGTTTGCCATGGTCTATCGCGGCGTCAGTTGCCGCCGCGACGAAGCCGCCTACGCCCGTTACCGCGCCGCCTTCGAGCAGCAGCACCAGCAAGTAGCGGCGTCGGCGAGCGGCAAATGACGGAAATCGGCGACGCCAACCGCGTGCAGGTTCGAACCTGCCCGGCCCCCGCGGAGCGGGCGTTACCAGGTTTCGCTTCCGCCAGGCGCGATACGGCTCCATTCGCACATCAGTTCGAGAGGCTCTTTCGGGCGCCAGAATCGGTCCGTAAGATGGGCTGCTATGGAACTGATTGATTGTCCACACTGTGGCGTGCAGGTCGTCGCCGCCGCTACCGGCGAGTGCCCTAGCTGCCGTTGGTCTTTACATGCCCAGGCACCGCCGCAGATGGACGGCCAGGAGCCGCCTCGTCCTTGGGGAGCATGGACCACACTGGCGTTTTCGCTGCTGGTTGTGGGGCTGTTCGTCGTGATTGAAGGCATCGTCGCGATTGTTTACCTAATTGCAAACGGCGCCAAACCAGGCGTCGACTTTGCCGCGATCAGCGAAGAGTACGCGGCCCCGTTGCTGGTGTTTCCGACTTGGGCGGCCGTGCCCGTGTGCTTGCTGGCGATTTTGTTTTTCGTCTACCTGTCTGGCTGCCCAATTCGCAAATACCTGGCGCTTGAGCCGACCTCGTGGCGGGCCATGCTGACCTGGCTGGCTGCGGCGGTCGTGTTCATCGCCGTCGCCGATACGCTGACCTATCTATTAGGCAAACCGATCGTGCCGGAATTCTCCGAGCAGATCTACCGCGTACCCTTTTGGCGGCCGTTTGTCTGGCTGACTCTGCTGACGTTCGCCCCGGTTTTCGAAGAAACGTTCTTTCGGGGCTTCATGGTTGCGGGGTTGCGACGGCGCTGGGGCCCGCTGGCAGCGGTAATCATTTCCAGCCTGGCTTGGGCGGCCCTTCACATCCAGTATAGCGCGCCGCTCATGGGCTCGATCTTCCTCCTTGGGCTTTTGCTGGGCGCGGCGCGGATTCAATCCGGCTCTCTGTATCCGTCGTTGGCCATGCACGCGCTGGCGAATTGCGTCGCCGCGTTCGAGGCCGCCTGGTACGCACGATAGCATGCGCACCATCGCAGCTCGACGTTCTTTCGATCCCAGCGGCATGGGCGGGCTACTGGCTGACTGGTGCGTGACTTCGAGTGCCAAGAGACTGTTTTGACGCGGTGCGCGGCGATGGTAGAATCGGAATCCACGCCGTAAGCTCCCGCCCACCCGGCTTGCCCAGTCGCGACACCGCCCGAGCGTGGCGGCGGGTTAGTCCTTGCGATGTCACGGTATGTAAGTGCCTATGAACAGCAGCGCATCGTTCCCGGTTCGACTTCGCGCACCACGCGCGGCGTGGCGTGCCGCTGGGAGTTTTCTGGCGGCGGCCTTGGCGGCGGTGATGCTCGGCCGTGCGGCGGGCGCCGAAGAACCGCTCCAATACGACCGCGACATTCGGCCGATCTTGTCGAAGAACTGTTTCCTCTGCCACGGTCCCGATCGCGAGGCGCGCGAGGCGGGCTTGCGCTTGGATATGCGGGACGAAGCGCTCGAAGCGGCCGAGTCGGGCAAGCTCGCCATTGTGCCGGGCAAGCCCGAGCAAAGCGAACTGGTGCGCCGCGTCCTGGCCGACGATCCTGACGAGCGGATGCCGCCGCCGGATTCGCACAAGCAGTTGACCGCGCGTCAAAAGGAGCTGCTCGGCCGCTGGGTGCGCGAAGGCGCCGCGTATCAAACCCACTGGCTGTACGCCCCGCTGGTGCGGCCGCGCGTGCCCAATACGCGGCAGGCCGGCAACGGCAACCCGGTCGACGCATTTGTGCGATCGCGATTGGAAGCCAAACACATCGCGCCGGCCGGCGAAGCCGATCGGGCCACGTTGCTACGGCGCGTGAGTCTGGATCTGACCGGCTTGCCGCCGACGCCCGCCGAAGTCGCGTTGTGGCAGGCTGATGCGAGCGATGCGGCTTACGAAAGACAGGTCGACCGGTTGCTCGACTCGCCGCATTTTGGCGAGCGGATGGCCGTGTGGTGGCTCGACGTGGCGCGGTTTACCGACACGGTCGGTTTCCACGGCGACCAGTTGCAGCGGATTTTTCCGTATCGCGATTACGTGATCGAGGCCTTCAATCGCAACAAGCCGTTTGACCAGTTCACCGTCGAGCAGTTGGCCGGCGACCTGCTGCCGAAGCCGACAACCGAGCAACTCGTGGCGACCGGATTTAACCGGCTGAACATGATGACGCGCGAAGGCGGCGCGCAGGCCAAGGAGTATCTGGCCAAGTAC
>DATCFX010000918.1:0-2264 GCA_036509275.1 Pirellulales bacterium
ACCGATGTCGGGCGCCGGCCGTCAGCCGTCGTCAGTTGTCAGTTGTCAGTCGTCATCATCATCGCTGGCGGAGATGGCCCAGGCGGGGTAGGTGTCGTCGTGGTGGCGGGCGGCGAACCAGAGGATGCGGTTGAGCGTGTCTTCGTCGGCCTCGTCGACTTCGTCAAAGTCCTCTTGCAGCGAGAGCTGGGCCCAGTGCAATTGCCGCGGGTCGCGAATGTCGGTTAGCTTGGGGTTGAGGCGATCGAGCGGAATGTTGTTGGGCAGCGCCTGGTAGGGCGTGAAGTCGGGCTCGGAGGTGAAGCAGTTGCGCAGGGGAGTCGCCGAGGCATCGAGCTGGTTCATGGGGGCCAAACCCAGCAGCAGTTCGATCGTGCGGACCAGGCCCGTCTGGTTGTAGTTCGTGCTGTCGACGTGGTGCCGTTTCGTGTAGGGGCTAATCACCAGGGCCACGGTGCGGTGGCCGTCGATGTGGTCGAAGCCGTTCTGCGGATCGTCCTGGACCACGAAAATGCAGGTGTCCTTCCAGAAGCGGCTGCGGCTGACCGCCTCGACAATTCGTCCCAGCGCGCGATCGTTGTCGGCCACCGCGGCTTCCGGCGTCGGCATGCCCGGCTTCGTGCCGGCCGTATGGTCGTTGGGCAGGAGCATGATCGATAGCTCGGGCAGATCGCCGTGCTGCTCGAAGGCCTTTAATTCCTTGATGAATTCCGAGGCGCGATAAGCGTCGGACACCGTGCCGGGAAAACCGATGAACGTGGGACACGCGTAGGGTTCGAGCGTCTTGATCGTGGCCTGGCCGCGAATGTCGATCGCTCGGTTGCCCCCGAGATAATCGCGATAGCAGTCGAGAAACGTCGGCTTGCCGCGGCGACCGTCTCGCCAGCGAATCTTGGCTTCGACGAACTCGCCATAAATCCGCAGCGACTTTCGCCTGGCCAGCGCGGCATCCCAGATGAAGCCGCTGGAGGCGTAGGCCAGCGCGTCGCCGCCGTCGTACGGATAGCTGCGCGGAAAGCCGCCAAACGCCTTCTCGATGTAATCGGTAACAAACGCTTCGTCGGTCCACTGATGGCCGTCGGCACTCAGCACGCCGCTGCAATAGAAGTTGTCGAGCAGCACAAATTCGTCGGCCAGGCGATGATGGTTGGGCGTGACTTCGCGGCCGAAGATGCACAAATTCGGATCGCCTTCACCACGCTCGACGTCGCCAAACACCTGGTCGTACGTGCGATTCTCTTTGATGATGTACAGCACGTGCTTGAAGACCGAGGGCTCGCCATGCCGCTCGGGCACCGGCTGCGGAGCGATGCCAGCCCGCGGTGCCGCATGCGCCGCGAAAATTTCGTCCGAGCGGTTGTTAGCGAGCACGACGGCCGTCTGCTGCCGAAGCTGCTCATCGTCGGGCAGCGGCACCAGGGAGATGCTGCCCAGGTAGTCGTGGGAGTTGAAGCCGAAGACCTGCTTTCCCTTGACCACCCGTTTGCCCTGCCAGAGCGTGTCGCGCGAGCCGATGCCTTTGACGTTGGCCACGAACAGCCGGTTCCGCGCAGCATCGAGGGCCAGGCTGCCCGGATACCAGCCGGTGGGGAAGCAGCCTTTGATCGCGCTATGTGGAGGATCGAACTTCACCACGGCCACGGCGTTGTTCGTGCCGTTGGCAACGAACAGTTCGCGCCCATCGGCACTGAACACTAAGGCATTCGGCGCGCTGCCGAAGGGCAACTTCGCCAGCAGGCGGGTCGAAATCGTTTCCACAACTTCATCGCTGGCCGTCTCGATAACGCTGACCGTGTCGCTATTGGCATTGGCCACCACGACGTACTTGCCGCCCGGCGACACGGCCATGTCGGAAGCGTACCGGCCGACGACGATTTCTTTGATTACGCGGCCCAGTTTCAAGTCGACGACGGAAACCGACCCTTCGGAGGCAATGTTTCGCGCATCGACTTTGACCGGCCGGGCACGCCCCGACGGTCCGACGGCATCGCCCGCTCGCGGCCTGCGACCGGCCGAATTGCTGACGTAAGCTTTGTCGCCCACGAGTTGCACGGCGTACGGGGCGTTGCCCACCGGGATGCGACGTACGACTTCGCGGCGGCCCAGGTCGATTTCGCCCAGTTCGTTGGCCAGATTCAAAGCGACGAAGAGCCGGCGGCCATCGGAAGCGATGGCCATGCCGGCCGGCAATTGTCGGGTGCCGTACAACGTGACGCCGTCGGCGCTCATCACGATGCCCTCGGGCTCGCTGCCGGCCGGTCGCT
>DATCFX010000919.1:0-10068 GCA_036509275.1 Pirellulales bacterium
GGCCAAGGCCGCCTGGTGGGCGATGGCGATCATCAGCTTGAGGTGTTCTTCGGTGAACTTCGTGGCCCCGCCCTGCTGGATCAGCCGCTGCGGCGAGGTGGAAGTATCGATGTAGATCACGCCGACCGTGTTGTAGCGGCCCTGCATGGGGACGCAGATCGCCTCGCGAACGCCCAATTGCAGAATGCTGGCGGCCGGGTCCCAGCGGTTGTCCTCGCGGGCGTCGCTGGTGAGCACGCCCTCGTTGCGCTCCTGCACGTAGTCGAGAATCGTCTTGCTGATCGTGATCCGCTCTTCGGGATTGACGCCCGTGCGATTCAGCCGCACCTGCGGTTCGAGCTGCCGGGTGTCGGGATTGAGCAGCATGATGCAGCCGCGGTCGGCTTCGACCCATTCGAAGATCAACTGCATGATGCGGTTGAGGAGCTGGTCGATATCCAGCGTGTGGCTCACGGCCAGGGCCGTGCGATACATGACTTGCAGGTTGCTGCGGGCCCGGGCCAGCCAGGGGCTTTGCGTGCCCTCGGCTCCCAGGTCGAAGATGCGGCTCCCCTCCTGCTGGCTGATCGAGTGGATGATCCGCGAGCGGTCGTCGGGCTGGTGCCGGGTGATGATGTCGATTTTTTCGGCCAGGTCGCCGCTCGACTCATCGCCGCCGGAGCCGGTGAACAGCATCTGGGTGCTGCCCAGTTGCACCTCGTCGCCGCTGGCCAGTTCGTGTTCGTCGACGCGTTGGCCGTTGACGAAGGTGCCGTTGGAACTGCCCAGGTCGGTGAGGCTGAAGGTTTTTTCCACGCGGCGGACTTGGGCGTGGCGGCGCGAGACCTCGGTATCGTGCAGTTGGATGGTGTTGGAGCTGTCGCGGCCCAGCGAGGTGGTGTCTTCGTCCAGTTCGAAGCGAACGCCCTGGTCGTTGCCTCGGAACACGAACAGAGAAGGCACGGCTGAAAGCTCCGGTGCGCCAGCACGCTGGAACCGACCGAAAACTAACGTCCGGCTTTTTCCGGCCCCTCACCCTCCCCTATCCCGCAGGGGGAGAGGCGTTCGAGGAGAAGTTATTTTTCGGTCGATCCCGAATGTCGCTGGCCGATGGCAAACGCGGCGGCAATAGACAAAGCTTGCCGCTCGCCCCAGCCGGGTGCATCGATTCGCTTCGGATGCCGCGGTCGGCGGCGATTCAGACGGCGATTCAAGCGGCGGCCGGCGGCCGCGTGGCCTCGTCGAGCAGCGACTCGATTTTACGGATCAGCGGTCCGTAATGATAGGGTTTGGCCACGAACTGTTCGCCGGCCACCGCCGGGCGTCGGCGGGCGTTGCCCAGCAGCACCAGCGGCGTGTCCTCGAGCCGCGATTGGCGGGCAAACTCGTCGGCCCAATGCTCGTTGGGCGACGCGTCGGCCTCGAGATCGAGCACGATCAGATCGGGCGCGTGCTCGCGCGCCAGTGCCAAGGCCTGTTCGGCGCGGCTGGCCCCCAGCGTGCGCAGGCCGCGCTCTTCGAGCGCCGTGCGCAGGACTTCCCGGGTTTCGGCCGTGGGATCCACCACCAATACGCTGCGTCTGGGGGTCAAGCGGCAACCTCCATGTTGTCCGATTCACCCGACGAACTGGCCACGGCGCGCACCAGCGGCAGGCCCGTTCGGCCAGCCGCCCCCCAGATCAGTCGCGCCGCGCGAGCAAAACGTCGGTAGTGATTTTGCAGCCACCCAAAGCCGGGCATCCATGCCGTGGCCGGAACCGAAACTTTCGCAGTCGTTTGGGTTCCCATTGGAGGGCAGAGCATATCGAGCCGGGCCGCTTGTGTCAAAAGGGAAAAAGCTGCTTGACGCTTCTGTCGCAAACGTCAAGAATTCCAAGGGTTTACGCTGCCAACCCCCGCCCCATGCTCTACTGCTGTCGCAGCCGCGTGGCCCCCCGATTCCATCAAACCTCGACCGTGGATACCCGCATGCCTGTTTTCCGCTCGCGAAGGATGTCTGGCCGCTACGCCATTGCTTACCCGGCTTTGGCCCTGCTCGGCCTGCTGCTAGCATTCGCACCGGCCGCGGAAAAAGCGGCAACGCCCGCGGTCGCGACGCCGAAAAACGCAGTCGCGGCCGGCGAGAGCGAATCCCGGCTGCAAGCGGCCGTGAAATACCTGGCCGGCGACGAGCTCGAAGGCCGCGGCGTAGGCACGCACGGCATCGATCTGGCGGCCGATTACATCGCCCAGCAGTTTGCCGCCCTGAAGCTCAACACGAAGCTGCTTGACGGCACGCCGTTTCAGAAATTCAAGATCACGGCCGACGTGCAACTGGGCAGCCCGAACCAGGTCGCGCTCGTCGGCCCCGGCGACAAGGCCGGGACGCCCAAGACCATCGCGTTGAAGCTGGGCGAGGACTTCAATCCGCTGGCCATCGGCGGCAGTGGCCAGCTCGACCTGCCGCTGGTTTTTGTCGGCTACGGCATCACCGACAAAGATGACCATTACGACGACTATGCCGGCATTGACGTGCAGGGCAAGGCCGTGATCGTCATGCGGCACGAGCCGGAGCAGGCCAATCCCCACAGCGTGTTCAACGGCACGAAGCACTCGCCGCACGCGCCGTATTCGCGCAAGCTCTCGAACGCCTACGAGCACGGCGCGGCGGCCGTCGTGTTCTGCACCGACGAATACGAGATCCAGCAGAACGTGGCCCGGCGCGGCAAGCTCTGGCAGCAGGCCATCGACGAACTGGAGGAAGCGGCCGCGAAGTTCAAGAAAAGCGAGCATCCGTCGCTAGAGCAAATCGCCCGCCAACGCAAACTGATCGACGAGCTGGCCGCCGTGGTCCGCGAACAAGGCGACAAGCTGGCCGCCGAATTCGACCCGCTGCTGCGCTTCAAAGGCGCCGGCTTTGGCAGCGAGCCGGGCCGCATTCCCGTCATCTTTTGCCGCCGCGAGGCGCTGGCCGGCCTGATCCACAGTGGGCTGGACACCGACCTGGCCGCGCTCGAACGCCAGATCGACAAGGGCCCCACGCCGCACAGCGCGCTGCTCAAGGGCTGGCGGCTCACAGGGCAGATCACCGTGAAGCGGCGCGAGGCCGAGGTCAAGAACGTGATCGGCGTGCTCGAAGGCGAGGGGCCGCACGCCGACGAAACGATCGTCGTCGGCGCCCATTACGACCATCTTGGCTTTGGCGGCGAAGGCTCGTTCGTGCCCGAAAAGCGCGAGATCCATAACGGCGCCGACGATAATGCTTCCGGCACGGCCGATCTGATCGAGGTCGCCCGGCGGCTCTCGACGCGCGGCAAGCGGCTGCCCCGACGCGTGGTGTTCATCGCTTTCACTGGCGAAGAGCGTGGGCTGCTGGGCAGCGCCTACTATTGCCGGCATCCGCTGTTTCCGCTGGATAAGACGGTGGCCATGCTCAACATGGACATGGTCGGCCGGCTCAGCGACGCCAAGCTGACCGTGCAGGGCGTCGACACGGCCAAGCAGTTCGGCGAAGTGCTGGACAAGGCTAACGCGGAGTACAACTTCAAGATCACGCGGCAGACCGGCGGCTTTGGGCCGAGCGATCATTCATCGTTCTACGGCCACAAGATTCCCGTGCTGCACTTCTTTACCGGCATCCACAAAGACTATCACCGGCCCAGCGACGATTTTGACAAGATCAACGTGCCCGGCATGCGGCAAGTGGCCGGGCTGGTCACCGACGTGGCGTTGGCTCTGGCCGAAGCGGAGAGCCGGCCGACGTACCAGGAGAGCAAGCGGCCGCCGATGGCCGGCGGCGGCGGGGGCGATCGGCCATACTTCGGCAGCATTCCCGATTTCGCTCCCACCGAACCGGGCTACGGCATCAGCGGCGTCACTTCGGGCAGCCCGGCCGACAAAGGCGGGCTCAAGGCCGGCGACATCATCATCAAGCTCGGCGAGAGCCGGATCGGCAACCTCGAAGACTTTGACAGCGCCCTGCGCAAGCACAAGGGCGGCGACAAGGTGCCGGTGGTCGTCCGCCGCAGCGGCAAAGAGCTGACGCTCACCGTCAAACTCGACCTGCCACGATAATGACAGGAGATCGGCCGTACACGTGCTCGACCTTGCGACGGAGAAGGAGGTCGCGTCGATCAAGGTTTCCGGCGATCCGGTCGAGAAAAAACCGTACCGCTCCAAGGGAGCAAGCGCTACACACCCGGGCGACCAATCTCGGGCGCTGACAGCGCGCGACAGATTTTGCGTGCCAACAAGTCGGGAATCTCGGCGTGCCGCGGAACTGCTTCTGTTGCGCCCGTGCCAGGGTTGGTCCACAAAGAGTGTGACCGACCCTCGCGTTTGAGAATGCAGCCGTGTCGACGCAGATGTCTCAGCAGGGCCGCACGTTTCATTCGAGGACGACGGTCTCTTTCACGCATCCACAGGGACACCTCGCAAGCCGTCCTCGCGGCGGTCAACCAGAACCAGTGCTATCGCGTCGCGCAAGCTGGCCCGACACTCGTCGAGCGTCCGGCCCTGACCGTTCGCGCCCGGAACTTCGACACAGTAGCCGATGTACCATTCACCATCGCGCTCGAATACCGCGGTGAACTCGTTGTGCATGTCCCCCTCGTGCAACCTGGCCGAATTCGTCACTCAACCCACTTTCGATGATACCCCATCGGCTGCTTGATTAGCCAGACTTCGGCGACTTCGAATTCAACAGCAGGACATAAAGACCGCGAGGTTGTTTTGTATTTTCTTAGCGTCCTTCGCGGCCTTCTGTTCCCGTCTTCCGTCGTCCGATTTCACCTCGCTGCGACAAGACGATCGCTACGATCAACGCTGCCGCGCCGATCAGATAGATCACGCCGCACGAGGCGATGGCTTCGCTCATGTTGTCCATTTCGCTGGCGTGCCGGCCGTGCCTGGCGACCAAACCGACAACCAGCGGTCCCAGCGCGCCGCCGCCCCAGCCGATGCAGTTCATCACGCCGGCGGCGCTAGCCCGGGCGCGCGGCTCGATACAATCGTAAAGCGAGGCGAAAATGTTCGAGTCATAAAAACCTTTGCAGAATCCAAAGCACGCCATCGCCACCAGCAGCGTGCTGACCGTCGGCGTAATACCGACCAGGAACACGAACACGGAACCGACGAGCAGCCCGAGCGCTTGCACCGCGATGCGGCCGCCGGCGAAGCGGCGTGCCAGTCGATCGGCGAGCACGCCGGCCAGCGGCACACTCAAGGCACTGGCCAGATGAATGTAGACGCTGCCCGACAGGCCGGCGGAGCTGAGGCCGAAATGGAATTTTTCGACCAGAAACGTCGGCGTCCAAGTCAGGAAGATCGTGGCCACGAAGTTCGCGCCGAGGAACACGGCCATCAGCAGCAGGGCGACCGGAGCGCGGCAGATGGCCAGCGCCGTTTCCTTGGCGGAGAGCGGGTTTTCCGGGCGAACCCCATGCGCGGCAAGTTCGTCGCGATCCGCGTCGGCCGCGCCGCGCTCGGGCTCGCGCAGGAACTTGTAGAGCACGAGCGACAGCAGCATCCCGGCGCCGCCGAAAAAGTAAAAGCCGACGCGCCAACCATATCGCTCGGCGAACAAAGCACCCAGCCAGCTTCCGCCGATCGTGCCGAGGTAGACGCTCGATTGGTGCAGCGACATGGCCAACGAGCGCGTCCGGCGGCCGTGATAGTCGCTGAGCAAGGACATTGACGCCGGCAGGTAAAACGTTTCGCCCAGCCCTTCCGCGGCCCGCACGGTGACGAACTGCCACAGCCGGCTGCAGCGGCCGGTCATCACGGTGACGAAGCTCCAGGCCAGGCAGCCGCCGAGAATCAGGTCCTTGCGCCGCACACGGTCGCCAATGAACCCGGCGAGCGGGGCGCCCAGGGCATAGACCCACATGAAGGCGGATCCGATCAGGCCCAGCTCGACCTTGTCGAAGCCGAACTCCGTGGAGAGCACGGGAAACACCGCCACGATCGACTGCCGATCGGCATAGTTGAAAAAGCAGACGCACCACAGCATGCCCACGACCCACCACTTGTAGGCAGGCCGGGCGGGCGCCGAAATTTCTGTCGCTGCCGTGGCGGTCATGCGTGCGGAGCCTTTGCATCAACCGGCGCAATCGCGCTGGTCCACTTGTTGCGAGCCTTGTATTCCGCCAGGCGTTTTTCCAGGCTGAGCCGGGTGTGCTTTAGGATCGAACGAAAAAGAACTTCCGTTTTTGCCGGCCCCTCTCCCTGCCCTCTCCCGCAAGGGGCGAGGGGTTTGCGGAGAAGTTATTTTTCGTTCGATCCTTAACTCCATTTGCCGTGCGCGTGTGATGCCGCTCGATCGAGGTGCGTGTAGCCGCCGTCCACAAAGACCAGTTGGCCGGTCGTGTGCGACGAACGGGGCGACGCCAGAAATACAATGGTGGCGGCTACTTCTTCGGCCGTCGTCAGACGGTGCCCCAAGGGCACGAGGCGGGCCACGGATTGCTCGGCGGCGCGGGGATCCGGCTGGGCGTCGAACCAACGTTGGTATTGATCGGTCAAACACTCGGCCGGCAGCACGCAGTTGACGCGCACGCCGTCGGCCGCCAAGGCCACGGCCCATTCACGCGTCAGGGCGTTGATGGCCCCCTTGGCGGCCGCGTAGCCGCTGGTCGCTCCCTGGCCGGTGACCGACACCTTGGAGCTGACGTTGACGATCGCCCCCCGCGACGTTCGCAGCAGCGGAACCGCGTAATGCGCCAGCGCGTAGGCGTGCAACAAGTTCGCCAAAACCGAACTGGCAAAGCGCTCGGGCGGCTGGTCGAGGCCCATGGCATCGTTAAAGCCCGCGTTGTTCACGAGCACGTCGAGTTGGCCGAAGGTCGTGGCCGCATGCTCGACGACCCGCTGGCAGGCCGCCGCGTCTTGCA
This sequence comes from Pirellulales bacterium, assembly GCA_036509275.1. GTDB lineage: Bacteria > Planctomycetota > Planctomycetia > Pirellulales > PNKZ01 > DATATB01. The sequence continues at coordinate 6,849 of DATCFX010000919.1, forward strand.
AATCGGCCACGATCGGCTCGACCGTTCCGCCGCGCTCGCGCAGTTGTTGCGCGAGGGCGGCGGTCGCCGTTGCATCGCGATCGGCCAGCACGACCCGGGCACCTTCGTCGACAAACGCCGAGCAGCAAGCCGCGCCGATGCCTCGGGCGCCGCCCGAGACGATCACCACGCGATCATTCAAGCCCAATTGCATGGCAAAAACCCGTGTCCTTTCTGCCCCAGACGGTCCATGGCGGGGCGTCACCCAGTCTAGTGCAGAGCAACCACGCCCGGCAGTGCCAATGGCCCCGGTCTGGATTTCGCCGTCGCGCCCTGGCGGCGTGAATCAGGCGTTTGGGTGTGTGTCCGGATTTAGACCAGGGCCACGACTGGGCGAAAATGGCTCGCCGCGCCCGCCAAAGCCGGCAATTCACTGCTTGAATCAGCCTGCTGGTCTACTTAGCATGGGAAGGTTGCTCGGTCCACGGTTGCGTCGTCCTCCCCCCACATTCGCGGGCTGGGTTCGGTTCCGTATTCCCAGCGGATGGTCCGGTCGCGGTGCCGCGCCGCCCACGGTTGCGCGCGGTTTCCGGGCTTAAGTCAAACGAAACGAAGAGCGTGTCCGACAGCGAATCGGCTAAACCTGATCCCGCCTTGCCGCCGTACCTCGACGAGTTTTTCGCCGAGTGCGATGAGCATTTGACTTCGGCGCGCCATTGTTTGCTGGCCCTGGAGCCCAGCGGCAATCAGCCACACGTCGATCGGGCCGTGCTGGAAGAATTGTTCCGCGATTTCCATTCGGTCAAGGGACTGGCCGCAATGGTGGGCCTGCGGCCGGCCGAAGAACTCGCGCATCAAATGGAGAGCTATCTCGGCGCGCTGCGCCAAAACCGGATCCCCTTCAGCAACCAGGGATTCGCCGCCTTGGCCGACGGCGTCAGGATCCTCGAACAAGTGATCGGCGCGCATCGTACCCACGCCGCGCCGGTCGACATCCGTTCGGCCGTCGCGGAATTCGCCGATTTGCTGCCGGCGGCCACCGCGGACCGCGCTGCGGCGGCAGGCGGCGCCCCCGCGTCAGCCGGCGTCGCACCGCTAGCCGACGTGCGCGCGCCCGAAAACGAACTGAACGCCGAGCAGCAGGCGCGGGTGGCGGCGGCGATCCACGGCGGCCAAACCGCCTGGTGGGTGACCTTCACGCCGTCAGCCGCCCTGGCCGAGCGCGCGATCAACGTCAACACGGTTCGTAAGAACCTGAAAGACCTGGGGGAATTGCTCTTTTCGGCGCCGCAGGTGCTGGCCGGCGGACAGATTGCTTTCCGGTTCCTCTTCACGACCACCGCCGGCGAAGCGGCCTTTGCCGGCTGGCAGCAGGACGGACTGTCGTATACGCCCGTTTCCGCTCCCGCGCCCGGCACGCCAGCGCCGCCCACGGCGGGCTCGTCGCGCGCCGCGATGTCTGCGTCGTCGACAAAACAGGCCGGGCCTGCGAATGTGGTGCGCGTCGGCTTGGGACGTCTGGACGAGTTGATGCGGATGGTGGGCGAACTGGTGACCACGCGCGCCAAGTTCGATGAAAACCTGAAGCAACTGGCGGACCAGCTTCCCGCCGCGCAGTGGCGAACGCTGCAGGAAAACAACGGCGCGTTCGATCGCCAAATTCGCGACCTGCGCGAAGCCATCATGCGTACGCGGCTGGTGCCGATTCGCGATGCGTTCGTGCGCATGCAATTCGTGCTGCGCGACTTCACCTCCGATCCTCACACCAGCGTGCAACTGCAATTGGTGGGCGAGGAAACGGAAGTCGACAAGCTGATCGTCGAGCGCATCATGGATCCGCTGCTGCACCTGGTCCGCAACGCGGTCAGCCACGGCATCGAACCGGCCGCCCAGCGCCTGGCGGCCGGCAAACCGCCGGCCGGACGCGTGGTGCTCCGCGCGCGGACCAACGGGCAGACGGTCGTGATCGAAGTCGAAGACGACGGCCGCGGCATCGACGCGCAGCAAATCCTGGCCCGGGCCAAAACTTTGGGCTTAGTCGACGAGGCGGCGCAGCCGGAAACCACGAACATCCTCGACGCGTTGTGCGAGCCGGGCTTTTCGACGCGAGACGTCGTCGATCGCACCAGCGGTCGCGGCGTCGGCATGGACGTCGTCAAGAACGTGGTCGAAGCGCTCGGCGGCAGCTTGTCGCTGTGGACGCAAGTCGGCCAGGGAACGCGCTTCACGATCCAACTTCCGCTGATGTTGTCCATTGCCGACGCACTGGTGTTCGAGGTCGGCGATCAAACGTTTGCCCTGCCGCAAAGTTTCGTGCAAGAGGTTTTTCAGTTCGAACCCGACACGGTGATGCTGCTCGAGAGCAACGAAATCGTGTATCGCCGCGGAGTGGCGCTGCCGCTGCTGCGGCTGGCGTCGCTGTTCGGACTGGCATCCCGGACGTCGGCGGCGTCCTATGCGCTGATTGTCGGCGATGCGCAGGATGCCATCGGACTGGTCGTCGATCGGCTGCTCGGATTGCGGGAAATCGTCATCCATCCGCTGGACGACCCGCTGGTGCGCGTGCTGGGCATCGCGGGTGCCACCGAGCTGGGCAACGGCCGCATCGTGCTGATCCTCGACGCGCTGAGCGTCGTCCGAGGGTTGGGTCATCGGCATTCGGCGCCGAAACCGAAACCAACCGAGCCTGCCCGCGACCGATCGTCGCGGGCGGCAGCGTCCCCCGTGAGTGCCAGCCATGAGTGAGTCCGACGCGCCGTTTATTTTGCTCCAGGTTGCGGGCACGACCTATGGCCTGCCGGCCGCCCGCGTGCAGCAAATGGAGATGCTCGAAAACGTGACGCCGGTTCCGAATGCGGCGAACTACGTGGACGGGGTGGTCTTTTCGCGGGGGCAGGTGGTGCCGGCCGTGAACCTGCGAGTTCGCTTTGGCTTCGAGCGGATTGCCTACGACGCCAAAACCCGGTTGGTGGTCGTCGCGACCCAGGGTCGATCGGTAGGATTGATCGTCGATGCCGCGCGCGAGTTTGTTTCGATCGCGGCCGAGGCCATTCAGCCGCCACCGCCCGCCATGGCCGCGTTGAGCGGCAAATACCTGGCCAATATCGCCACGCTGGGCGAGCGGCTGGTGATGATTCTCGATATCAACGAGTTGTTAAACTTTGCCGAAAACACCTTGCCCGCGCCTGCGGAAGCATAAGCAGAGGAGCACATTCCATGGTGACGCGTCGCAATCCGGCCA
>DATCFX010000920.1:0-3322 GCA_036509275.1 Pirellulales bacterium
CCAATTTCGCCCAGCTCTTGGCGAATTGGAACAAGACAGAATTCGGCCATCTGTACCACGATCCGAAGCTGGACCCTTTTCGCAAGGACATCGAGCGGCAACTGGACGCCAAGGGCTTCGGCCTGGAGCAGCAGATCGGTCTGTCGCTTGACGAGCTGAAGAGTCTGGCCAGCGGCGAAGTGGCCGTGGCCCTGATCCCCACGCCCGAAGGCCACGGCACGCTGGCCTTGCTGGCCGATGTCGCCGGCAACGTGCCGCAGGCACAAGCCAAGCTCGCCAAAATGAGCGCCGCGTTTACGCGCCGCGGCGGCACCGGAGGCGAGCAGGTGGTGGCCGGCGTCAACCTCACGATGTTCAATCTTCCGCCCGTGGGTAAGAACAAAATGCCGCAGGCCGCCTACTGCCTGCGTGGCAACCTGCTGCTGGTGTCCGACAACATCGGCACGGCGGCCACGCTGCTACGGCGGTTGGCGGCTCCGCCCAAGCTCGGGCTGGATACCGTGCCGGAGTACCAGGCTGTGCTCACGCGTGTGGCGAAGGACAATTCCTTGAAGCCCGACCTGACGTGGTACGTGAATCCGATTGGCCTGCTGGAGATGATCGAAGCCGACAATCCGCGGGAGGCCGGCTCCGGTCCCGACCCGCTCAAGATCGCCAAGAGCGAGGGCTTCGATGCGGTGCAGGGCATGGGCGGCGTGGTGAGCCTGGCCGTCGGCCCGTATGGAGCCGTACACCGCACGAGCGTGTACGCCCCGCCGCCTTTTCGCCGGGCGATGCGGATGGCGACCTTCGCCAACGGCGGCGATTTCAAGCCGCAAGATTGGGTGCCTGCCAATGTCTCGAGCTACACGAGCTTCAATTGGGACATGCTCGCGGCCTTCGACTCGTTCGCCACGCTGTTCGACGCGATCTTCGGCGAGGGCGAAGAAAACGTGTTCAGCGACGTGGTCAAGAGCCTGCGCGAGGATCCCAATGGTCCGCAGATCGACCTGCGCAACGACCTGATCGCCCATCTGGGCAATCGGGGGACAGTGCTCACGGACGTTGAGAAGCCGCTTACGCCGCACAGCCAACGCCGCATTTTGGCCGCCGAAGCCAAGAACCCGGCCGCGCTGGCCCTGACGATCGAAAAAATGGTACTCAACGATCCGGGCGTCAAGAAGCGGACGTTCGAGGGGCACACGATCTTCGAGATTCTGCCCGAGGACGAAGAGGCCGACGGCGCCGCGGAAGCCAAGAAACGGCCCGGGGGCCTCGCGGCCGGCGGACAAGGCGGCGGCCGGCTGCTGCCGAACTCAGCCGTGACCGTGGCTCACGGCACGCTGTTTATCTCGACCCATGTCAGTTTTTTGGAAAAGATCCTGGCCGCGAATCCACAGAGCCTGGCCACGACGGCCGCCTACGGCGAAGTCGCAGCGCATTTGCAAAAGCTCGGCGCCACCAACGTCTGCCTGCAGGGCTACAGCGATAATGCGGAGCAATGGTTCCTCCCCTACGAGCTATTCCGGACGGGCAAATTACCCGAATCGGATCTGCTGGTCGCCTCGATCCTCAACGCCCTGTTTCCCCAGGCGCCCGAAGGCGAGATCCGCAAGCAGCAGCTCGACGGCAGCAAATTGCCCGACTACTCCGTGGTGCGGCACTACCTGGGCACCGGTGGCCTGTACTCCGTCACCGAGCCGAGTGGCTGGTTCTTGCTCGGCTTCTCGCTGAGCAAAGCCAACCCGCCAGCCGCGCAAGCGGCGATTCCCGCGCCTTAGTGGCGCGGCGGGCACGCCGAATGTCGGTCCGGCCTACGAGCCCAGCGGCTCATTCGAGCTTTGTGACCGCGGTGCATAACTTTATCAAGTTGCGCGCTACCCGCATCACCCGCCGCGAGCGCAGCATCGGCGGCGAGGCGGGCGGCCCGTGGCGTCGGCCTGCTATACCGCTAGCCGGCGTTGTATAATTGCGTTGTCCGTGAACGCCCGTTCGGAGTAGCGCACATGCCTGCTGTCGACCCATTTGTCTCGCTACGCGACTGGCGTGCTTCGCTCTACTGTGGCGACGCGACTGCCATCGACCAGTTCCTGGATGTGATCGACGCGTTGCTACCGCCCGGCTGGGTTCGCGCCCGAGAGTATGAGCGGGCTCGCCTGCACCCGGACCTCGTCCGCCACTACCTGTTCGATGGGGCGGGGGATGCGGCGGTGCGGGTGTGGCTCCAACGGGTTGCGCCCACCCGGGTGCGCGGCGGCCAGGTCCAGTTACTCCGCCATGCGCCTGCGGCAGGCGCCGAGCGGGTCGGGCAACTAGTCGCCGATTTTGCGGATGCCTGCGTGCTGCCCGCCGCCAAAATGGCCGGCGTCCGCTGCACGCGCCCCGCGTTCGGCCCGCGCAGCGCCGTCACCTCTGGCGCCGAAATGCAGTTCACCCGACTTGCCGACATGGCCGACGGGAAGTGGCCATTGCCGGACGCGGCACAAGCGCCGTGGGACGATCTCATCGCTAGCTGTCTCGCCGAACACGTCGCCGTCAACCGGGCTGAATTGGAAAACTGGCTGGCGGACAGCGGTTGGGAGCAGGCAGCCGTCACGCCAATTGCCGAGCGGTTTTTCGCGGACTCCGAACGGCTGGCTAAGCGGCTAGCCGTGACGGCCCCATGATCACTCTCGCCGAGGCCGCGGCCGGCTTGCTCGCGACTCCGCGACCGGTCCTCTTTCTGGATACCTGCACATTACTCGACATTGTCCGGGCGCCGCTGCGCGACCTAACTCCGACGGTCCGAGCGGGGGTCGAACTCCGCGCGTTGGCGACTGCCGGGGCGGTTCGGCTCTTCGTTCAGGACATCGTGCCTGGTGACTGGGCTGAAAACCTGCCGGCGGCCCGGCGCGATGGTGAGACTGGCGTCCGGGCGTTCACTGCGACCTGGCAAATCGCTGCCGACTTCGGGCAGCCGGCCCCACCCCTTCCGGTACTCCCACCCGCAGCGCTGATCGACGAACTCGAGCAGTTGTCGCGCGGCCTATTGGTGGCGGCCGAGGTGCTCGACCGGGACCACGCCGGCATGTCCAGAGCGATGGATCGCGTGGCTGCCAAACAGAAGCCGTCGTCGGCAAAGGGAACGGTGAAAGATTGCCACATCCTCGGCCATGCTCTCCAGCTCAGCAGCCTGTTGGCGGCTGCCGGCTATGCGAACTCGCGGGTATTGACCAGCTCGAACCGATCGGACTTTGCTGCCCCGAACGCGACAGTTTTCCACCCGGACATCGTCCCCGATGCGGCGATCGCAGGGCTGCGGTACGCTGCCTCGCTAGAGGCGGCCATCACCGACCTCCGGACA
>DATCFX010000921.1:0-8203 GCA_036509275.1 Pirellulales bacterium
GCCGATGCTGGCCATCTTGCACGCGGTCCACCACATCATTCCCAACTACGGCATCGCCATCATCCTGCTGACCGTGCTGGTGCGTTCGTGCATGTTCCCGATCAGCCGCCGACAGGCGCTCAACGCCCAAAAGATGCAGGAGCTGCAGCCGGAACTCAAGCGGCTCGCCGAAAAGTACAAGGGAAATCTCGAACAGCGCGGCAAGGCCCAGCAGGAGCTGTTTCGCAAGCACCACTACCATCCCATGGCCGGCTGCCTGCCGGCGTTTTTGCAATTGCCGATCTTCATGGGCTTGTACCGTTCGCTGGCCGTCGACGTCCAGTTGCGGCAGGCACCGCTAATCAGCCAGTCAGTCCGCTGGTGCTCGAACTTGAGCGCTCCGGACATGCTCTGGAACTGGCAGCGCTACCTGCCCGCCATGTTGGCTTCGCCCGACGGCTGGCTGGGTCCGTATCTGAACGTGCTGCCGCTGGTGACGATCGGGCTGTTCATCTGGCAGCAGAAGATGTTCATGCCGCCGCCGACCGACGAACAATCGGCCATGCAGCAGAAGATGATGCAGTACATGATGGTGTTCGTGAGCCTGATGTTCTTCAAAGTCCCCAGCGGCTTGTGCATCTACTTCATTGCCAGCAGCCTGTGGGGCATCGCCGAGCGCAAGCTCCTGCCCCGCGCCACGCCCGCCGCCAGCGGCACCCTCGACGTCCGCTCCCGCGCCGTCTCCGCCGGCTCCAACGGCGCCGCGAAGGACGCGGCCGCGAAGAAGCGGCAGAGGGGAAAGAAATGATGAGTGCAGAGTGATGATTGATGAGTGAAAAGCATCTTGTCGCCCGCGCGGGGGTGGACTTAGGCTGATCGCTACCCGGGCCGATTGTCCGTATCCCATTCATCACTCTGCACTCATCACTCTACATTTCTCCTACCCATGTTCTCCTGCGATGAAACGATCGCCGCGGTCGCTTCGGCCGCGGGCGGAGCGGCGCGGGGGATCGTGCGCTTGAGCGGGCCGAGTGTCCGCGCGTGTCTCGAGCGCTGTTTCCAGCCGGCCGATCCGCAGAGTTGGTCCGCGGCCGCTCGGCCAACCGTGTTTGCCGGCTGTTTGACGCTGGCCGGCAGCGGTGCCCGGCTCCCGTGCGACGTGTATTTCTGGCCGGGGGCGCGCAGCTACACGCGGCAGCCGGTGGCCGAAATCCATACGCTCGGCTCGCCGCCGTTGCTCGAAGCGGTGCTCGCCACGCTCGCCGCGCGCGGCGCGCGGCCGGCGCGGCCCGGCGAGTTTACACTGCGAGCGTTCCTCGCCGGCCGGCTCGATCTGACGCAGGCCGAAGCCGTGCTCGGCGTGATCGATGCCGCCGATGGCCGCCAACTGGCCGATGCACTGGAGCAGCTCGCCGGTGGCCTGGCCGCTCCGCTCGACGCGCTGCGCGGCCGGTTGCTCGATCTGCTCGCGCACCTCGAGGCCGGCCTCGACTTTGCCGACGAAGGCGTGCAATTCATCACGCCCGAGGCGTTGGCAGCCGAACTCGCCGCAGCGGCCGGGCACGTGAGCGATCTGCTCAATCGCATGACCGGCCGCACGCACACGGGCGAGACGGCGCGAGTCGTGCTCGTCGGCGCGCCCAACGTCGGCAAGAGCACGCTATTTAACGCTTTAGCCGGCCGCGACGCCGCGCTCGTTTCTCCGCAGGCCGGCACCACGCGCGACTACCTCGTCGCCCCGCTCGACCTCGGCGGTCTGCGCTGCCAAATCATCGACACTGCCGGCCACGACCCGACCACGGCCGACGAACTCTCCGCCGCCGCCGGCCACGCCGCCGCCCGGCAACTGAGCCAGGCCGACGTCCAGATCTTCTGCCTCGACGCCACGCGCCCCTTAACCGATTGGGAACGCGAGCGACTCTCAGAGCCGCCGGCTCCAAGCCGTCTCGTTATTTGGACCAAAGCCGACACCTGGGAGGGAGCGGCTCCCGCCGAGCCGCCTTTCGCGCACGCCGGATCGCGATCCCCGGCTCGGCACGAGCCTCGCCCTCCCGTTGTCGCTGCCCGGCTCTCTGTTAGCGCTTTGACCGGCACCGGTCTGGCGGACTTAAGTAACCGCCTTCGTCAGATCCTGGCCGAACTCCAATCGCCCGAGTGCCGCGTGGTCGCCGGCACGGCCGCCCGCAGCCGCGCCTCATTAACCGCCGCAGCCGAGGCCCTGGCCGAAGCCCAAACGCTCGTCTCCACCGCCGCCGGCGAAGAGCTCGTGGCCGCCGAATTGCGCCTCGCCCTGCAAGCGCTCGGCGAAGTCGTCGGCGCCGTCTACACCGACGACGTCCTCGACCGCATCTTCAGCCGCTTCTGCATCGGGAAGTGAAACCGGGCCTTTGCTGCTCGCTGGACGCGTGACAAACCCGCTTGTCAACTCCAGCGGCAGTTCACGGTTCGGCCACGAGCGAACGTTGGATTCCCACAAGCACTTGGACTAGGATTGTCCTTGGTGGCGGCGTCCGGGCCGATGCGGCCGCGAGCCGGAAGGATTGTCGACATTTGGCACGTGCGGGCACGCGAGCGCGAGAACATGATTTCTTTCCATGACGCTGGGAGCAACTCTTCCATGAAGCTTCTTCTGTGGCTCGGTTTCTGTTTTGCCTGCCCGCTGCTCTGCGCGGCTGCGGAGATTCCGTCCGCGCCGCTGGCGGAGAAGGGCAAGGTGCTGTTGTCCGATGACTTCGACCGCACGGACCTGGGCGATTGGCAGGCATTGATTCCGACCTTCACGGTCGAAAATGGCACACTCAAGGGCGTGCAGACGCGTGCAGACCACGGGGCGGTCGGCCGCGTCTATCGGCCGATGAAGGACGTGATCGTCGAGTTCAAATTCCAACTCGACGGTTCAACCGGGTTCAACGCGGTCTTCGACGACCAGAAGTACAAAGGTTCGCATGCGGGCCACATCTGCCGCGTGACATTTGCTCCCAAGCAGATTCGCCTCGGCGACGACAAGCAAGGCATCATGCGCAGCGACATTTTCGCCATGCGCAAAGACCCCGCCCGCAAGGCCGAGGCCGACAAGCTGCTGACAGGCCGTGGCTCGGCAGCTCCGGCCACGATCGAGCCGGGAAAATGGCACCAGGTCGCGATCGAGATCGTCGGCGATCAAATGCGCGTCAGCCTCGACGGCCGCCCGGCCGGCTATCTCAAGAGCCCCGGCATCGCCCACGAAACCAAAAGCAGTTTTCATTTCACCGTGTCCGGCAAAGGCGTCCTCTTCGACGACGTCCGCATCTGGGAAGCCCGGTGAACCGAGCCCGCCGGTTCGCCGTTCACCGCTCCCCCACAATGCCCAAAACGTTCGTGGCGGGCCGCGCCCCGCCGGTGGCAAGGCACACAATGCTACGCGTTTGAATCAGTCTCGGTTATGATGAACCTCCCGCGAAAGGCCGCGCTCCTGGGCCGAGCGTTGCTTGAACCCTCCCTCCTCGCATTCATTTGAAAGCCACCAGCCATGCCACACCGCTCCTCACGCCGAACGTTCCTCAAACAAGGCGCCATCGTTGCTGCGCCGCTGGTGATCTCCTCGCGGGCTTGGGCCAACCCGCCGAGCAGCACGCTGAACGTCGGCTTCGTCGCCGCGGGCGGCAAGGCGCGAACCCACATCGGCATGGCCAAGCAGGCCGGCCTCAATTGCATCGCTTTTGCCGACGTCGATCGCGATCAATGGTCCAATGTCCTTGGTCACGAGCCCTGGAACAAAGCCGCAGGCTATACCGACTGGCGCAAGCTGTTCGAGAACCACGCCAAGGATCTCGACGTCGTCTTCGTCGCCACGCCCGACCACAGTCACTTCGCCCCCTCGATGACGGCCGTGTCGCTGGGGATTCATTGCTACACGGAGAAGCCGCTCACGTGGAGCGTGCGCGAGGCGCAGCTGCTGGCCCAGGCTTACGCCAAGAACCCCAAGGTCGTCACGCAGATGGGCAACCAGGGACACGCCGGCGACGGCTGGCGTCGGGCGTATGAAATCGTCAAGACCGGAGTGCTGGGCGACATCGTCGAGTTTCACACCTGGACGAATCGCCCCATCTGGCCGCAAGGCGGCGGCCGGCCGCCGAAAGCCCGGGAGCAGCCCGCTCCGGCGAATCTCGATTGGGAGGGCTGGATCGGCCCGGCCCCGATGCGTCCCTACGCCGCCTATCCCGAATCCAAAATGACGGCCAAGCAGCGGAAGCGCGGCCGCGGCGTCTACCATCCGCACAATTGGCGAGCCTTTGTCGATTTCGGTTCCGGCGCCCTGGGCGACATGGCCTGCCACACCACCGACGGCATCTACGCGATCATGCAGCCCGGCTATGCCGAGACGGGCGAACCGCTGTTTCAGACCACGCCGGTCTCCGATCAGTGGCAGCAGGGCATGATCTTCAAGATGACCTTCCGCGCGACGCAGGATCGGCCGGGGTTCGCCACCTATTGGTACGAAGGCACGCGCAGCGACGGCTCGCCGATCGTGCCCGAAACGCCGCAGGAATTGCTCTCCGACGGCCAAAAGTTGCCCCAGACCGGCAACCTCGTGATCGGCACCAAGGCCAAGATGCTGGTCGAAGGCGATTACTGGAACAAGCCACGGCTGATTCCCGAGTCGAAGGCCGCCAGCTTCGGCACCGCCCCCGAACTGCTGGAGCGCTCGCCCGGCCATCACGAAGAGTTCCTGATGGCTTGCCGTGGCGAAAAGCCGCGCGAGTTCAGCCGCTCGAACTTCAGTTACTCCGGCCCGATGACCGCCAACATCCAGCTTGGCAATCTCGCCGCGCGTGCCGGCAAGAAGCTGATCCTCGACCCCACCGGCAAGATCATCAATGACCCTGCCGTGAACGAACTAGCCTGGCGCCAGCCCCGCACCGGCTGGGGCCCGCTGGAGATGAAGGTTTAAGTGGTCAGTTGTCCGTTGTCAGTTGTCAGCAGCCACGGACAACGGACGACTGACAACGGACAATTTCATGAAGGCATCAGTGCTTGTACGTGCTGCGGCTCCGGGCCGAGCCACGCCGGGTTCTGCGCCGTGCTATCGAAAATCGACGTCGTCTTGAACGGTTCGAACTGGCCGCCGGCAGCGACCTGTTCGGTCTTGGCGAGCAAGGCTTGCACTTCGTTTTCGCTCAGCGGATGAAAAGTGCGGGCAGCCTCGCACGCCTGGTCGAGAATCTGCATGCTGTCGATGCCCGTGATCACGACCGAGGTGGGCAGATGCATCGCATAGTGCAGGCATTCGACAGCGCTCACGGTGCCCGAGCGCAGAATGATGCCGTTGGCCATGCTTTTCATGCCGAGCACGCCGATGCCTTGCTCGACGAGTTGCGGCAGCACGAGCTGGCCGAAGCTGCGGTAATGGGAGTCCATGACGTTCAGCGGCATCTGAACTGTCTCGAACTGAAAGCCGTGCTCCGTGGCGACTTCGAGCATGTGCAAATGGATGCGAGGATCCTTATGGCCGGTAAATCCGATGTAGCGGAGCTTGCCGGCTTGACGCGCTGCGAGAAGGGCGGCGTTGGCGCCTTCGGCGTCGAAGATGCGATGCGGATCCTCGAAACGGATGACTTCGTGATGCTGGACCAGGTCGATGCAGTCGGTCTGAAGCCGCTTAAGCGACTCGTCGAGTTGGCGGGCGGCCTCGCGCTTGCTGCGGCCGTCGATCTTGGTCATCAGAAAAACCTTCGCGCGGTATCCGCCCTGTAGCGCCTTGCCGACGCGGATCTCGCTCTCGCCGCCGTTGTAGTCCCACGAGTTGTCGAGGAAATTGATGCCCCGATCGACGGCCGTGCGGACGATTCGAATGGCGAGCTGCTCCTCAACGTGCTTGAGCCCCAGGTGCCAGCCGCCCACGCCAATGGCCGAGACTTGCTGGCCGGTGAGTCCGAGAGTCCGGTAGGGGATTTCTGCGTGTGCCATGTGCCTGCCTCGCTGAGAGTCTTGCTGTTGTTCGCGCCTCCAAGATGGTTCTGCCCGCGCGGGCCAGCCTCGTTCACAATTTGCCGCTCTCGGCCCTTGGCAGGCAGGAAGGTTGATTGCAAACGCCGTACCGCATTTCAATCCAGAAGCGGCTTGCCGCATCCAGAGTGGGGCGCCGTTGTGGGAACCCGCCATCGCTGGGCAACGGAATGTACCGTTACTTGGCATTGAGCGAATCTACCCACCAGTCAAAATTCTCCACCCCCCGGCCAGGCCGATAGTTGGCATAGCGTTCGATGGCTTCGAGCACTGCCGACAGGTCAGCGGCGCAGGGTTTGGCGATTTCAGACCACTGCTTCATCACTTCGGCGGTGGCCAGCAATTTCAGGCCCAGGTCCTTGGCGATCCGGCGGGCCTTCTTGTCGTCCGTCAGAACCGAGCGGCCCCGGCACTTGGCAATCGCCAGGCCCATCGACTCCCCGTCGTCGCCGATTTTGGCGGCGAGCTCGACATAGAGTTCCGCCTCCGCGTCGTTCTCGCAATCGCACCGGGTCAGAATCCCGGCCTTGATGGCTGGGATGAGATCAATCGGCAGCACGATCAGCTTATCGGCGTCGTCCGGGTCGGGCTGGCGGTACTGCTGCGCCTCGCGCTCCACGGCGGCCGGCAGTTGCCACTCGTGTTTCAACGCAGTGAGAATCGGCACGAACTGGCCGCTGCCGTACAAGTTCAGGATTCCGCACGCATCAAGAATGACGGCCGGCATACTTAGGCTCCGGTCCGTGCATTAAGACTGGTCGGCGAGTAAAGACGCCTCGAAGTCAGCTTGCATGGGGTGCGTGCGGCCTTCGGCGTCCACCTCAATGCTGAGCCTGGACTCCTGAATGATGCGGCGGGCTTCCCAGATGTCGCAACGCAGGTAGTTCGCCACCTCCTTCTCGCTCAGTTCCCCGCGCTCGTAGGCATGCACGGCGAGGAGCTTATAGCGATCCGGGTAGGCCGGTTCCGCGTTGGCTTCGGTGGCCAGCCCGAGCTTCTTCTCCGCCGCGCGGATTGGCAGTTCTTTTTCCTTCTGAAGCTCCCACGTTCCCTGCTTGAGCAGGCCGAGGGATTCCAGCCGCAGGGCCATTGCTCCCATCGAAACGAAGTAGCGGTGCTTGAGCTTCACCAAATCGCCAACCTGGAAGTTGCCCGTGCTATTCACGATCTCGTTGAACCGATACCGCACCGAAGACGCGGGCATGAGGAAGCTCATAGCGAACGATTCGGCAAACCGCTCGTTGGCCGGCTTCCTTCCGAAGATGGTCAGATGGTCGATGCCCGCGGTGTAGCGGTCCACGATCAGATGGGCATACTCGTGCGAAATCGAGGCACGCTGCTTTTCCGCCGGATGAACGCTGTTGATGAGCATGCACCCGCCGAGGCCATCGACGAAGATGTACATCCCCGCAAACATTCGGGGCAGCCGGGCGTAGAAGATGCGGACGCCGACTTCCGATTCCAGCAGGCTGCGAATGTTCAGGATCGGCTGATCGCCAAGGCCAAAGCGAAGGCGTTCGCGATTGGCAACATCTTCAGCAAGTTCAGTGACATTGACGCGCGGGTTCAGAACCACAGGGTCGGGGTAGTTCATTCGCATCGGGGCCTTCATCCGCTGTTCGAGGTCGAGGTAGTTTTCCACGAACTCCTTGAACTCACCGATCGCAATCTTGAGTTGCTCGGCGTCAGCGGGCTTCACCTTCTCCATCGCTGCACGGAAGTGCGGCTGGAAGTCAGTGAGCGGTTCCATTGTGCGAACGAGATGGTTAACCGGCTGTCCGTAAAGCGCAGCCAGCTTGATGATCTCGCCGGGCTTGGCAGCCCGTTCTCCCTTCTCCAGGGCGATAAACGTAGGACGGCTTACGCCGATGTGTTCAGCGGCGTCTTCCTGCTTGATGGATCGAGCCTTCCTGGCCTCGGCCAACCGCTGGCCGATGATCCGCGGCGAGGCGGGGTCGGTCGTCATGAGGTGGCTCCTTCGACTATGGCCAGCGATCTGGCCGCAATAATCCAAGGGAAATTACGCCGACGGGCTTCTGCTATTCGCAACATCCAAAGCCGCAGATGAGCCACGCCTTGTCGGCGCACACTGAATGTCCGCCGCAACATCCCGTAGCAGCCGGGCGTATTGATCGGGCCGGCTGTCTCATGAAGGATACGGCCTGATCTTTACTTTGTCAATCTGCAACATACTAAATGATAGTTAATGTAAAACGAAGTGCCTCTGTTCAGGCTGAAA
>DATCFX010000922.1:0-3110 GCA_036509275.1 Pirellulales bacterium
TGTTCTCGGCGGCCGACAACCTGCTGGCCGCCACGAGTACGACGCAAATGGCAAGCAATTGCTGCATGGGGACCCTTTTGCCGTGGAGAGCGACGGGAAGGCGGTAACGGACATGGATGGCGACGAAAGCCGGATCACTTCCCGCCCAGCTTTTCCGCGGTCGGCTCGAGTTGCCAGAGGTACAAAAAGCTTGGCAGGCGGCTGCGGTCGAAGCCGGGCACGCTGACGGGAAGCAGTGTACCATTGAGCGGCACATTGGGCGTTGTGGAATAAATCGATTGTGCGGGATCGCTGGGCCGATGGTAGAAGGCTACCGCCACGTGCTGGCAGCCTGCAAGTTGCCCGGCCACGTCGATCGCGTCGTTCAGGTAGCCGACCGAGTCGATCAGCCGCCGGGCGCGGGCCTGCTCGGCCGTGAACACGCGGCCATCGAAGTTCGTCGGATCGTTCGGATTGACCGCGTGTCTGCTGCTCAGGACGACTTGGCGGAAGCGATCGTGAAAAGCGTCGGCCATCGACTGCAGGAGCTGCCGCCCCTCCTCGTCGATCGCGACGATCGGCGACCCGACGTCGATCTTCTTTCCCGATTTGATCGGGGAGCCGATGATGTTGAACTGAGCCATGGCGTCTTGCAAGTTGTACAGATTCAGAATCACGCCGATCCCGCCAATCACGCTCGTGGGATGGGCAACGATTTCGTCGGCTGCGGTGGCAAGGTAATAGCCACCGCCGGCGCCGACGTCCATCATGCACGCCACGATCGGCAGCCGACTCTTTCGCTTGAACGAGTCCAGGTCGTGCCACATGATGTCGGTGGCCGTAACGCCGCCGCCGGGCGTGTTGATCCGGATCACGACGCCCACCACGTGTGGATCGGCTGCCACGGCATCGAGTCGCTCGCGAAACAACGATACCGGGTTATCGCCAACCGATCCCAGGCCCGTCATATCGGTATTCAGCAACAAGCCGTCGACGTCGACGATCGCCACGCGCGGAGCATGAGGGCCGGCTCGGTCGGTGGGTAGCGGCATTGCGCCCACCGGCGAAGTGTCGGCCACCGGAGCGATCGTAGCCGAGACATTCGCTTCCGGAACCGAGGCGACGATGTCGGCTCGGGCAAACACCGGAAGCGGCCGGTGCATGCAGCCGCCCAGCAGCACGCTGACACCAGCCAAGATGGCGAGCCTGCCGAACACAACCGTTTTTCCTTGCACGTTGCCCGAGCGCTGGCCGGACGTGATGATGTTCGGCTGTGAGCGAAAAGATCGGCTATGGGCTGGATTTGCCGCGGCATTTGTACACATGCGGCCAGCAATTCACAAGGCGACCGCGGTCGCAAGACAACCAAGCATGCAGGCCAGCAGCTAGCGAATGGTCGTGCCGCTGGCTGTGATGGCGCTGGCTGGCAGCGAGCAACCCGGCTCGATAAGTGCCGCCATTCGGCGTTGGGGCAATGGAATCGAACGATAGACGGTCGCGAAGATTTTGTTCGCGAGATCGTTGCCGAGATGCTCGACCAGCATCATGGTTTGGAGCGTCCGCGGATGGCGGAGCAGACGACCAATGGCCGATGCCATCCGGACGCGCGGACCGAACGCTGACCGCCAGCAAGCGGCATAGCGCTGCTGATCCAGGGCGTTTGCTGGCCGGCCGGCGAGCGCTCGAGCCAATACTCGATATGCCATCCACGCACTGGCCAAAGCCATCGTCATTCCCTGGCCGGTAAAAGGCTCGATCGTGCCAGCAGCGTCGCCCACATACAAAGTTCCCGGCATGACTGGGTGCGCCCGCTGCGTCTGGACATTGGCCATCGTCAGCCAGGCGTGGCTCGAAGCGCGGCGCGATAGGAGCGATTGCAAGCCGGGAGAGGCGGCAAGCCATTGGCCGAGCGCTTGTTGAAATCCACTGGCCGCGCTCCCAAACAGCCTGCGCGGCACGACACCGCAGACGTTGAGGGTCCCATCTTGCACCGGCGCGACGCCCGCGTACCCGCCTGGCAGGCTATACATCGCAAGTTCGCGAACGTCCGATTCCTGGTCGCCAGCCGGTGGTGCGAAATGCTGCTTGAAGCCGACCAGCGGCGGTCCATGCCGAAAAACCTTTCCGGTTTGACGAGCAATTGCCGAATCCCGCCCGTCGGCGGCAATCACGACTGGCGCCGTCAGAATTTCGCTCTGCGAAGGCCGTGGGAGCCCGCGGCAAACCACACCGCGGACGGCGCCCTCGTCGATCAGCACGCTGCGAATCCTCGAGCCCGGACGGAAGTCGGCGCCGGCTCGGATGGCGAGGTTGACCAGAATTTCGTCGAATCGATAACGATCGATGGCAACGGGTGATCGGCAGTCGTTCGCTGTGGAGCGGACGCATGCTCGTTGCGTCGGTGAAGCGATGAGTGAAATTTTTTCGATTGAAAGCGCGTGGTTGCGCACTTCTTCGGCGACACCCAAGGCTTCGAGCAGCGGCTGTGCGCCTGCCGCCAGATGCTCGCCGCAGAGCTTCTGACGTGGAAAATGTGCGGCATCCAGCAGGGCCACGCGCCAGCCATCGCGTGCTAGCAGCGTGGCAACCGCAGCTCCCCCTGGACCGGCGCCGACCACGATGGCATCCCAGCCATAACTCATGGAATTGCTCTTAGCGCAGTCGAAATCGAAATCGAGCGATCATTCGTGGCATCGTGCTCGAAGCGTGCGAAACCGCACGGCGGCGGCAAATCTCAGCACGCGATTCTAGAGCTTTAGACTGATTACGGCTAGCGTCACGATCGCTGGCTCGAGGCAAAATCGCACAAACTCGAAGGTCTGCTTTCCGGCCGCGAGGCTCTCTGCTATGCTCATCAAGCCGAAAAATGGAGTTTTGCTCCCTGAAAAGCATGGTGGCGAATATGGGCTCTCCTCGTCGCTTCAAGTGCCCAGCAATGGCGGCGCTCGTTCTGGGATGTGTCGCGTTTGCAACGAACGGCTGGGCGCAACAACCTGCGGCGCGCGGTGCTGCGGCACCCAAGCTCACGGCTGGGCAGGTCGACCTCGAACGAAGCCGAACTTACGTGCACGTGGGAGCGTCAGGCTTTGGCCACGAGCACGGCGTGGAAGGTCGGTTGCTGGCGGGCACAC
>DATCFX010000923.1:0-1627 GCA_036509275.1 Pirellulales bacterium
AACATTTTCAGCACCTCCGACCAATGCGTCGGCTCGGCGCTCAAAAGCTGCCGGCATACGTCGCGGACCCACTGGCGCTGGCCTTCATCCTCCAGATACTCGATCTTGCTCGTGCCGTCCAGCCGCGCCCACGTGCAGCCGGCCAGATTGTGTACGCCGCGGAGCGACATGGCCTGCCATTGCGCGAGGCGGTTCCGATCGGATTGCACGGTAGCGGCAGTCTCGAGCCCATACGCTTGGATGAATCGCGCAGGCAGGTTGAGAAACGGCTCGTGATGGGGCGCATGATAAACGGCCTTGAGCAGCAAATGACTTAAAAAGAAGCCCAGGTCGAAGGCCGGGTCGCCGTAGTGGCCGGTTTCGAAATCGATGAGCATCATGCCGCCGGGATACAGCAGCAGATTCTTGGGGCTGAAATCGGCGTGTACCAGGGCGATCGGATGGGCCTCGACCGAGTCGATCAGCCGTTGAATCTGCGGCGCCATGTCGGGGTGAGCCCGGGCCAGGGCGCGATAATAAGGCTCGATCCGCAATTGGTCGAACAGCGTGCGATCGCCGATCCGCTCGGCCAATTGAGCATCGTTCCATGACAGGGCGTGCAGGCAGCCCAACAGCCGGCCGCATTGCTCGGCGACATTCAACTCAGCTTGGCCGGCCAGCA
Source organism: Pirellulales bacterium (assembly GCA_036509275.1). Taxonomy (GTDB): domain Bacteria; phylum Planctomycetota; class Planctomycetia; order Pirellulales; family PNKZ01; genus DATATB01. The sequence continues at coordinate 662 of DATCFX010000923.1, forward strand.
AATCGTGTTTCCAGGTGCGATGGCCCGGCGGAGCCGCCTGCATCGCAAACACGTAGTTGTCGCGGTCTTCGAACAGCACCTCGGGCGTGTGGGCCACCAGCGGCGGCAGCCGGCTGCCGCGACGGGCCGTCAGATCGTGGCAGATGCGCAGTACTTCGACCTCGCGCCAGATGCGCTCGATGCTGGCGAACCAGGGCGCGGGCGTGCGCAGTTGCGGCCGGGCCTGCTTGAGCACGAAGTCGCCGCCCGGGCGGCCGGGGCACTCGACGTACAGCACCTGGTTGGAGACGCCGCCCGCCAGCGGGCGCACGGTCGCGCTTTCACCGGGGGCCAGCCAACCCCGCTGGCGCAAGTAGTCCGCCGCATTCTGCTCGTCCAGCCATTGCATGGCGCCAATATCCGAGCGGGCAGCCGAATGGTCAGTGGTCAGTGGTCAGCGGTCAGCGGACGTGTCTCCGGCTGGCCGCGCCTGGCGTTATTTTTCATCCTTTTCGGAGGCCTTGTGCTGCTTGAGCGCGTCGGGCAGGCCGGGCACGTCGTCGGCGCCGGCCGGCACTTCGATGGTTGAATCGTCGAAGGAGTTGCCCACCGTTTCGTAGCGGCCGCCCAGGTTCTTGGCCAAAAAGGCCTCGCTCACGGCGTGAAAAGCCAGGCTGTTGGGCGGCCGGGCAAAACCGTGTCCTTCGTCCGGAAACAGCACGTACGTCACCGGAATGTGCTTGTGCTGCATCGCTTTGACGATCTGGTCGGCTTCGGCCTGTTTGACGCGCGGGTCGTTGGCCCCCTGCCCGATCAGCAGCGGCCGCTTGATCTTGTCCACGTGCGACAGCGGCGAGCGCTCGGTGAGGAACTTGCGACCTTCTTCGGTCGACCAATCGCCCACGCGGTCTTTGAACATTTGCTTGGCCGGTTCCCAATACGGCGGGATCGTGGCCAGCAGCGTGAGAATGTTCGACGGCCCCACGA
>DATCFX010000924.1:0-1192 GCA_036509275.1 Pirellulales bacterium
CGCTGGCCGTGGTGCTCCCCGGGGCGAACTTCTCCACCGTGCTGTTGCCAATGTTGGCCACGTACAGGTTGCCGCTGGAGTCGAAGGCCAGGGCGAGGGGATCGCTCACCCCGGCGGAGTAGGTGGCGCTGGCCGTGGTGCTGCCCGGGGCGAACTTCTCCACCGAGCTGTTGTTGGCATTGGCCACGTACAGGTTGCCGCTGGAGTCGAAGGCCAGGGCGTAGGGATAGGACATGCCGGCGGAGTAGGTGGCGCTGGCCGTGGTGCCCACGGCGCGCGCGGCCCCCACCACCGCCGGGTCACTGCTGGTGTCGATGTTGACGTCAGCCCCGCGCAGCGTGATGGTGCCGGTCGTCGTGACCGTCGCGCCGGCGCTGATCGAGAGTGTGCCGACGCCGTCGTCGCCCGTCTCGGCGGATGTCAGATCGGCGCCCAGCAGGATCGGCCCGCTGCCGGCGTTGAGCGTGCCGCCCGCGGCCACGACCAGATTCGTACGCGCCGTGACGTCGATCGTCGGGCTGGGGCCGTAGGCGATGAGGTTATCCAGCGTCAGGCTGCCCAGGCCGTCCAGGTAAACGCTCGCAGGTTCGAGGGTCGTCGAACCGATCGAGACGACCTGCTGGGCCGTGTTCGCATTGTCGGCGAACTGGATGCGGTTGCTGCTGGTGCCGATCGGGCCGGCGGTCAAGAGCGTCACGCTCGCGCCGCTGGTGCTGATCTCGGCCGAGCTGTCGCTGGCCGCCAGGGCCGTGATGCCGCCGGTGCCGGCCGTGATGCTGATCGAACCGCCGTTGCCACCCAGCGCCGTGCCGCTGCCCGCGCCGTCGTCCAAAATGACCTGGCCCGCGCCGGCCGCTTCTTGCACGACGACCAGGCCCGCGCCGGCCGTGGTGGCAGGCGTGGCGGTCGAGAACGTGATATTGCCGGTCTGCTGGCCATCGCCGATCGTGAGCGTGCCGGTGGAAGTCGTGAAGATCTGGGCCAGCTCGGCCGTGGTGAGATTGATGCCCGCCACCGGCGAGCTGTTGGTGCCGCCCACGAGCATCGGCCGCGACTCGACCGAGGATTGAATCACCACGCCGGCAGCCGTGGGCGTGGTACTCGCCGGTGAGAACTTCTCCACGGAGTTGTTATCAGAATTGGCCACGTACAGGTTGCCGCTGGAGTCGAAGGCCAGGGCCCGGGGATAGGA
>DATCFX010000925.1:0-6358 GCA_036509275.1 Pirellulales bacterium
AGAGGCGCGGCTGTCGCTGCGCACGTTGCACCGCTTGCGGCATGCTTCGCTGGTCGAGGTGCTGTTGGAAACGGGCCGCAAGCACCAGATTCGGGTGCAACTGGCGGCCCGTGGGTTCCCGATTCTCGGCGATCGCAAATACGGCAGCCAGCGGCCATTTGCGGCGGGCATCGGCTTGCACGCGCGCCGCGTGGGCCTGGTGCATCCGACGCTGGGCACGCGATTGGAATGGGTTTGCCCGCTGCCGCCGGCCTGGGATGAATTCGATCTGCCGGACGAGGGGTAGCGGGCGCGCTCGAGCACGGGTCGTAGACGACCCCAGACCGGCGGCGAGCCCCGACCGTAAGGGAGGGGAGTATCCCCGGCAGGCATCCCGCAAATCGCGGTCGGTCGACTCTTGCCACCGGCCACCCGGCAGTGCTACGCTGATAGGGAGATTCTGCGCGGCTTGACTGCGGCGCGACCACCCGAGCGGGCTCCCCGCCTGCACAGGATCCGCACGCGAGACGCATAGTCCCATTGACGGAAGGGGTCGCGAGTGGCGCAAGAGCGCGCGGCGTGCGAGGCTCCCTTGGAAAAGTCTGTTTTCCGGCAAAGCGCATTGGCCGCAGGCGTGTTGACCGCCGCGGATTTGGCCGAGGCGATGGCGCAATGCTCGGCGGGAGAGACTGCGCGCCGTCCGCATGTCAGCGACGAACAGCTTGCCGACAAGCTCGTCGAGATGGGCAAGATGAATCGCTGGCAGGCCCAGGAGTTCCTCAAAGGCCGCACGAAGTTCAACCTTGGCCCCTACCATCTGATCGATTCCATCGGCAAAGGCGGCATGGGGCACGTCTACAAAGCCGAACACACGATCATGGGCCGCGTCGTGGCCGTGAAGGTGCTGCCGCGCACACGCGCCACGCCCGATGCGATCATCACCTTTTCGCGCGAGATCCGGGCCCAGGCCCAACTCGATCACGAAAACCTGGTCCGGGCTTACGATGCCGGCCGCGACGGCAATGTTGATTTCCTGGTCACCGAATACGTGCCCGGCACCGATCTCCGCCGCTTGATCCGCGGCCAGGGGCCGCTGGGTATGAACCTGGCGGCTTCGATCATCAGCCAGGCGGCGCGCGGGCTGGAGCACGCGCACGAGCGCGGGCTGATTCATCGCGACGTCAAGCCCGGCAACCTGCTGGTCACGCCCGAGGGACGCACCAAGGTTTCGGACCTGGGACTGGCCGGCTACTTCAAGGAAGTCGAGCCGGACGAGATTTACGGCGGCAAGGTAGTGGGCACGGCCGATTACCTGGCCCCCGAGCAAATCACCACGCCCGACAAGCTCTCGCCGGTGTGCGATATTTATGCACTGGGCTGCACGCTGTACTACGCCGTGACCGGCAAGGTGCCGTTCCCCGGCGGCTCGGCTCGCGAAAAGGCCCGCGCGCATTGCAACCTGGCACCGCTCGATCCGCGGCGTCTGAACCCCGCGCTGGGCGACGATTTTGTGGAAGTGATTGCCGAGATGATGGCCAAGAAGCCCAGCGAGCGGGTGCAATCGGCCGGCGAGGTGGTGTTGCGGCTAGCTCCCTGGGTGAGCAGTTTCCTGCCGAAGGCGGCCGACGAGTTGCCGCCGATGATCCCGGTGCCCCCGCCGATCATCATCCCGCCGTCGGCGCGGGCCGCGTCCTCGCGGGTGGCCGACACTGAGCCGTTTATGGTGCAGCCGGCCGAAGAGCATTATGTCAGCGAGAGCGCCAGCCAGGTTTCGCTGGGAACCCAGCCGGTGTCCGCCGCCGGCGAAGAGACGATGCCCGTGCTGCACCCGCACGAATTGAGTCTGGGTGCTCAGCCGGCGGCCAGTGCGTCGAAACTCCTGCTGGCCCGTCACTGGGAGCAGTTGCCAGTTCGCGTGCGCTACTGGCTGCCACTTGCTGCGGCCGGCGCTGCCGGGGCGACCGCCACGATCGTGCTGCGCTGGCTGTTCTGAGGCGGCGCGGTTGGTACGGCTCGTAAACGAGCCGGCTAAACACGCGCATTCAAACGCGAATTTCTCCAGGCTCAATGCGTCGGTGCCATGCCGGGCGGGGCTTTGCGCAGCAGCATGGTCAGCGGGACCATCAGCAGCGATGCGCAGGCGAGCACGTAAAAAATGTCGATGTAGGCGAGCATCGTGACCTGGCGCTGGACCATCTCGTAGAGAATGCTCAGGCTGGTTCGGGCACCACCGCCAATGGAGGCGCTGCCGCCGATGGCCTGCTGAATGTCGCGGAGGGCCTGCTGGTAATTCCAGTCGTAGGGGGTCAGCATCTCGACCATCCGCGTTTGATGGAACTGGCTGCGGCGGGCCAACAACGTCTGCACCATCGAAATGCCGACGCTGCCGCCGAGATTGCGCGACAGGTTGATCAGCGCCGACGCGTTGTTGTTCTTGCCCGGCGGCAGCCCGATATAGGCCGCGGTCGAGACGGGCACGAACAAAAAGGCGATGCCGGCGGCTTGGATCACGCGGCACCACATCACGTCGCTGAAGGCCACGTCGGCGTTCAGCCCGCTCAAGCGGAACAGCGCGTAGGCTTCGACCAGCAGCCCAAAGGCGATCAGCGTGCGCGGCTGAAACTTTTTCAGCAGCAGCCCGATGACCGGCATGAGCAGCATCACGGCGAAGCCGCCGGGCGTGATCACCAGGCCGGCAGAGGTGGCCGTGTAGCCCATCACGTCTTGCACCATTTGCGGCAGCAATTGCGTGGTGCCAAATAGGATGAAGCCCATGGCCAACATCACGAGGTTCGAGACCAGGAACCCGCGATCGGCAAACAGCGGCAGGTCGACGATGGGGTCGTCGCGCGAGAGTTCCCAGATCACGAGCGCGGTCAGCGCGATCGCCGAAATGATGGAGAACGCCACGATGAAGTGCGAGCCGAACCAGTCGTCGCGTTCGCCTTTGTCGAGCACGACCTGCAGGCAACCCAGACCCACGGCCACCAGGCCGAAGCCCACGTAGTCGACGCGGAAGCCTTGCCGGTACAGCTTGTGGCGATGCTCGGTTTCGGCCTTCGGTTCGGTCAGCACCCAATGGCTCAAGCCCAGCGAGATGATGCCGACCGGCACGTTGATGAAAAAGATCCAGTGCCAACTGTAGTTGTCCGTGATCCAACCGCCCAACGTCGGACCCACGGCTGGCGCCACGACCACCGCCACGCCATACAGGGCAAACGCCATCCCGCGTTTTTCGGGCGGAAACGAATCGGCCAGGATCGATTGCTCGCTGGGCGCCAGTCCGCCGCCGCCAATGCCTTGCAGCACGCGAAACACGATCAGCCAACTCAGCGAAGGCGCAAAGCCGCACAACAGCGAGCTGACGCTGAACAGCGCCACGCAAGCCATGTAAAAGCGCTTGCGGCCGATCACCGTGGCCAGCCAACCGCTGATCGGCAAGACGATCGCGTTGGCCACCAGGTAGCTGGTCAGCACCCAGGTGGATTCGTCCAGCGAAGCCGCCAGGTTGCCGGCGATATGCCGTAGCGAGACGTTGGCGATGCTCGTGTCGAGCACTTCCATGAAGGTGGCGATCGACACGACCAGCGCCACCAGCCACGGGTTCCGATTGCCGGCCAACGACAACGACTCGCCCGGATCGTCGGAGAGCGTTCCGGTGCTGGCGTCGTGGCGGTCTTGATCGCTCATCGCACGCTTCTAGGTCTGAGGCACCAGCGGCGCGGCGCCAGCCGGACGCGAGGCTGGCACCAGCACCTCGTAGATCGCCTCCACGGCCGAACAACTCGGCGCGTCGACGCGCAACAGCCGTGCCAGCGTTGGCGCCAAGGCCGCCGGCGCGACCGATCGAGTATACTCGCCCGGACGAATGCCGAAGCCCCAAAACAACAGCGGCACGTGGCTATCGTATTCCCAGGGGCTGCCGTGCGTGGCCGGAGTGCCGCCGTTGATGTTGTACGGCGCCAGTGCGTACAGCACGTCGCCGCTGCGGGCCGCGTTGAACGACCGCTCGAAGGCCAGGGCCAGGCTCTTGCCCGAGGCGTCTTGCGCCAGCAGTTCCTCGCGCGTAAAGACGACCGCCACGCCCGGCAGTTCAACCAGTGCATCGCGCACGAGGTGCTGGGCGGCGAGTATGTGGTCGCCGGCCAACTGGGGCAGAGCGTGGTGCAGGTAGACCGAATTGCCGTCGAGGTGGTCGATATAGCGCTGGTCGCCTTGCGGCTGGCCCAATTGCGAGCGCAATTTGGCTTCGAGCTGGTCACGCAGCGCGGTCGTGCTGCCCAGCGGGTTGCGGGCGGCGGGCAGGCCGAGCGCCTGGGCGTACTCGGGTACGGGGCCGACCCCGTGGTCCGAACTGAGCGCCATGACCCAGGGCCGGCCGGCCATCTGCTGCTGGATAAAGTCGGCCAACTCGGCCAGCAGCCGATCGGTGCGATAGGTGATGTCTTGCGCTTCCAAGCTATGTGGCCCGTAGCGGTGGCCCACAAAGTCATTGCTCGCCAGGTTGATGGCCAGCAAGTCCGGCGCGTCGTCCTGCCCCAGTTTTTCGTAGGTCAGCAGCAGCCGCGCGGCTTGCAGGGTCAGCGCATTGCCGAAGGGGCTGAGCGTCATGCTCGAGTAATACTTGGCACCCGACTGCTCGGGCATGGGATGCGGAAAGCCGGTGTTGAGCGACGGCACCGGCGCCATTTTGACGCGGCCGTAGTAATCGGTGTATTGCTCCGGCTCGAGCAGCGGTTCCCAGCTTTTGCCGACATACGCTTCGGCCGCGTCGCTCTCGTTGAATGTCCGCAGATATCCGGGCAGCTCGGGCCGATAATAGCTGCTCGTAATCCAGTTGCCGGTCTTGGCGTCGAACCAGTACACGCCGTCCGCCAATTGACCGGTCATCAACACGCCGGCCCGATCTTTCAACGAGACACCAAAAACCTTTGAGCGCGGATCGGCCAGCTTGAGCACGTCGCCCAGCGTGCCGGCCAGCAACGGCCGAGGCGAAACGCCCTTGGCCTTGGCCGGCATCTCCAGCGGATTGCCCACCAGCTTGTAGCGGTCGTCTTGCACGCAATACACGGTTTGACCCGTGGCCCGGTCGAACCACTCGTTGCCGATGATGCCGTTGACGTTGGGAAAGGCCCCGGTGAGCAGCACGCTATGGCCGGGGGCCGTGTAGGTGAACGCGTGGCCGTGATGGCAGTTGATCAGCGTGGCCCCCTCGCTGCGGAAGCGGTTGAACATGCCGTGGGCATCGAACCCTGCCCGCATCCGCTCCAGATATTCATAAGGAAACTGGTCGATGCTCACGACCACGACCAGCGCCGGCCGCTGGGGCGCGGCGCGACAGACGGGCGACAAGAGGACGAGCGGCAGGCAGGCGGCGGCGAAGCAGGCGAGGCGGCGCATGAAACTTCCAGGGGGAAATGATGAAGGATGAATGCGGAATGATGAATGGCGGAGCAGGGCAGGGCGGGGCGGCGAGCCGGGAGCGCGGGCGACCAGTCCTCAACGGCCTTTACGGCGTTTTGCGGCGGCGTTTGCGGTCGTAGCGGATCATACAGCCGCGCGCCTGTGCTTCGGCGACTTGAGGCTTTTCGCCCGCGAGGACGGCGGCCACGGCCGGATCGAGATAGTTGACCTTTGCCAGGCGAGGATCGTTGTTGTCGTCCATGCCGCCCATGAAGGCGATGCGGCGATTTTTATCCAGCACGAAGAACTCGGGCGTATACGTCGCGCCGTAGTCTTTGGCGATTTTCTGGCTGTCGTCGTAGAGGTATGGAAAGCTGAAATGCTTGGCAGCGGCCCGCTTTTTCATATTCGGCAGGCTGTCTTCTTCGATCTTGTTGACGTTGATCGCCACCAGCGCCACGCGGCCGGTATCGGCATGCCGGCGGACAAAGTCGATGAGCCGATCTTCGTAATCGGTGGCGATGGGGCAGCTATTGCAGGTGAACACGACCACCACGGCGTCCTTGTCCTTCAGATCGGCCAGCGAATGCGTCTGGTCGTCGGTGCCGGGCAAGTTGGACCAGGCCGGCGCCGGATCGCCGATCTTCAAGGCAGGGTTGAACTCGCCGGCTTGCAAGACCGACGCGGCCATCCAGGCGGCCAACCAGCAGAACGCGAAGACAAGACGATTCACGGGCGTGACTCCGACGGGAAACGTGGCGGGAACAGCTCGGCGGCCGGCCGTGGCCGCCAGGACGCTGCTTGACACGATAGTCGCCGGCCCAGCGCCGGTCAAACCGGTATTGGCAAACCGCCTCGGCCGCAAAAACATCATTTGCCGAGCTTGTCGAGTACGGCCCGTTTGCTGTACAGCGGCATGTGGCGGTAATACACCTCGAGTATCATGGCCGCCAGCGTCGTGCAATACAGCCGTCCG
>DATCFX010000926.1:0-1121 GCA_036509275.1 Pirellulales bacterium
GGAGAAGTTCGCCGTGGGGAGCACCACGGCCAGCGCCACCTACTCCGCCGGTGTGAGCACTCCCACTGCCCTGGCCTTCGACTCCAGCGGCAACCTGTACGTGGCAAACAATGCCGGCAGCACGGTGGAGAAGTTCTCACCGGCGAGCTCCACGCCCACGGCTGCCGGCGTCGTGATTCAATCTTCGGTCCAGTCGCGGCCGATGCTCGTCGGCGGCACCAACAGCTCGCCCGTGGCCGGCATCAATCTCACCGGCGCCGAACTGGCCCAGATCTTCACGACATCCACCGGCACGCTCACGATCGGCGATGGCCAGCAGACCGGCAACATCACGTTTTCCACCGCCACGCCGGCCACCACGGCCGGCGCGGGACTGGTCGTCGTGCAAGACGCGGCCGGGGCGGGCCAGGTCATTCTGGACGACGGCGCGGGAAGCGGCACGGCGCTCGATGGCAACGGCGGTTCGATCAGCATCACCGCCGGCACCGGCGGCATCACGGCCCTGGCGGCCAGCGACAGCACGGCCGAGATCAGCACCAGCGGCGCGAGCGTGACGCTCCTGACCGCCGGCCCGATCGGCACGAGCAGCAACCGCATCCAGTTCGCCGACAATGCGAACACGGCCCAGCAGGTGGTTTCGATCGGTTCTACAACCATCCAGCCTGCCAGCGTCTACCTGGACGGCCTGGGCAGCCTGACGCTGGATAACTTTATTGCCTACGGCCCCAGCCCGACGATCGACGTCACGGCGCGTACGAACCTGGTCGTGGCCCTAGGCGGCACGCTCAACGCCGGCAGCGGGCCGATCCTGCTGGGCGCCGATCTGACATCCGCCGAGACGGGCGACAACGGCGTCGGCACGCTCTCGATCAGCGCCGGCGCGACGGTCACCACGACCGGCACCATTACGCTGCGCGGGGCGGATGTGAGTATCGACACCAGCAGCAACCCGGCCGTGGTGGGGGCGAATCGCGTGTTGGGCACCACGGCCAGCGCCACCTACTCCGCCGGGGTGAGCGATCCCCTCGCCCTGGCCTTCGACTCCAGCGGCAACCTGTACGTGGCCAACATTGGCAACAGCACGGTGGAGAAGTTCGCCCCGGGGAGCACCACGGCCAGCG
>DATCFX010000927.1:0-2079 GCA_036509275.1 Pirellulales bacterium
CCACGGCCGAGGCCGTCCGCACGGCCGAACACTACGGCTTGATCCTGCCATAAAACTATACGGAACACGCGTTTCAACCGGCACTTTGCACCATGTCCAGCACCCAGCCACTTGCTTCCGCCGACGCTTCGACCCTGCTGCGCGAGCAGATCGCCGGCCAATCGGTCGTCGAGTTGGCCGAGCGCTTCGGCACGCCTTCGTTCGTCTACGACACCGCCAAGATTCTTCAGCGGATCGAAGACCTGCGGGCCTTCGACGATATTCGCTACGCCCAAAAAGCCTGCTCGAACCTGGCCATTCTCGACCTCGTGCGCCGGCGTGGGGTGCTGGTCGACGCGGTTAGCGCCGGCGAAATCCAGCGGGCCCTGGCGGCCGGCTATTCGCCGCGCGGCAATCCGCCGCCGATCGTGTACACGGCCGATATCTTCGACCGCGAAACTCTGGACCTCGTGGTCGACGAGCACGTTCACGTCAACTGCGGCTCGGCCGACATGCTCGATCAGCTCGCCGCCCGCGCCCCGGGCGCCGAGGTCACGCTGCGCATCAACCCCGGCTTCGGCCACGGGCATAGCCAGAAGACGAATACCGGCGGCGAGCAGAGCAAGCATGGCATCTGGCACGAGCAACTCGAGGTCGTGCTGCGCGACATCGACGACCTGGGGCTCGCGGTCACCGGCTTGCACCTGCACATCGGCTCGGGCACCGACTTGGAGCATTTGTCGCAGGTCTGCGGAGCGATGGAAAAACTGGCCGAGCAGGTCGGGCGTTCGCTGACCACGATCAGCGCCGGCGGCGGATTGCCCGTCCCCTATCGCGCGGGCGAGAGCTACGTCGACTTGGACGAGTACTTCCGGCTATGGGACGCTTCGCGCCGCCGGCTGGAAGTGCGGTTTGGTCACAAGCTGCGGCTGGAGGTCGAGCCAGGCCGCTACCTGGTGGCCGAAAGCGGATATCTGATCACCGAAATCCGCGCGATCAAAAAAATGGGCCGCAACACCTTCTACCTGGTCGACGCCGGCTTCAACAACCTGGCCCGGCCGGTGCTCTACGGCTCGTATCACCCCATGTCGGTCGCTCACCGCCGGCCGGGCACCGGCGACCGGCTGGTCGATGTGGTCGTGGGCGGCCCGCTGTGCGAGTCGGGCGATATCTTCACCCAGGGCGAAGGGGGCTTCGTCTGCACCCGGCCGCTGCCTGCCGCCGAAGTCGGCGATCTACTGGTCATCGAAAACGCCGGGGCCTACGGCTTTTCGATGGGCTCGAATTACAATTCCAAGCCCCTGGCAGCCGAAATCGTGGTTCACGAGGGCCGGCCCTATGTAGCCCGGCGGCGGCAGACCTTCGAGGATCTGGTGCGGGAGGAAGCGATCCCCAATTGGAGCTAGAGCCCCCCGCTGGCATATTTGCCGCAAAAATCGGCCGATTGGGCTTCAATGGCTGGGGTGCGGTTGGCCCCGAGGCCGACAGTTTCTATGATAGAGTAGTAAGTACCCCCGGCGCTCGAAGCGCCTGCGAAAGGCCCGCCCCCACCAAGGATTGAACTGATGGCCAAACAAGGCCCTCGTAAAAAACTCCCCAAAGAACTGGCAGTCATCAACGCCGACAACTGCACCGGTTGCGAGGCCTGCCTGGAAGTCTGCCCGGTCGACTGCATTTTCAAGATTCAGCAGTACGACCACATGGAGAACTTGCAGAGCTGGTGCGAGATTGATCTGGAGCGTTGCGTGGGCTGCGAGGTCTGCGTCCACATTCCGCGCAAGAAGTCCGATCCGTACGAGTTGACGGTCTGCCCGTGGAACGCGATCGAAATGGTGCCGACCGAGCAGGTGGCGCAGGTCGTCTCGCAGATTGGCGGCCCGCCGCAATCCATCTACGAGAATTGGGACCGGCTGGTCGGCACCGCCCAGCACTTGGCCGAAATGAAGGCCGCCACCGGCTAAGCGCGGCCCGCTCGCCGTAAACGGAAGTCGCACAATTCCGTAGCGGAAGTCGTGAGACTTCCGTCAATTCTGTAGCGGAAGTCGTGAGATTTCCGTCGGGTTGCCACGCGCCTTCACGCCCCGGAATTCTTACGAGTCG
>DATCFX010000928.1:0-1530 GCA_036509275.1 Pirellulales bacterium
CCGCTCCAGGCCTGCATGCAACTGGTGGCCGCGCATCAACGCGCCGGCCACCATGCTTTGTTCCAGCGCATCGAGCGTGGCCAACGCGGCTCGGCAACTCACCGGGTTGCCGCCGAAGGTCGAAGCGTGGGCACCGGGCGGCCAATCCATCAGGTCCGCCCGGGCGATGAGCGCTCCCAAGGGCATGCCGCTGGCAATGCCCTTGGCCAAACAGACCATGTCGGGCACCACGCCAAAATGCTCGATGGCCAGCATCCGGCCGGTGCGGCCCATGCCCGACTGAATCTCGTCGACTACCAGCAGAATGCCGTGCTCGTCGCAGATGCTGCGGAGCATGGGCAAAAAGTCGGGGCCCGGCACGCGGTAGCCCCCTTCGCCCTGGATCGGCTCGACGAAGATCGCGGCCACGTCCTCGGGCGGGGCCACGGTGGCGAACAGCTCGTCGAATTCCGCTCGCTGGCAATCAAAATGCACCCGGTGGACGCCGGGCAGCAGCGGTGCAAAGCCGCGCTCGTGGACGGATTTCGAGCCGCAGAGCGACAAGGCGCCGTACGTGCGGCCGTGGAACGCGCCGAAAAAGCTGATCGCCAGCGGCCGCCGGGTGTGGTAGCGGGCGAGCTTTAATGCCGCTTCGATCGTCTCGGCGCCGCTGTTGGTGAAAAACACGCGCTTGGGCGCTTCGCCGGGGGCCAGCCGGGCGAGCCGCTCGGCCAACTCGATCTCGGCCGGATAATAAAAGTCGGTCCCAGACATGTGGATCAACTGCCCGGCTTGCTCGGCAATCGCCTCGACGACGCTCGCATAGCAGTGGCCGGTGGCCGTGACCGCGATGCCGGCCGTGAAATCGAGAAACCGATTGCCATCGACATCTTCGACGAAACACCACGCGCCGCGCGCAGCCACCAGCGGATAGTCGCGCGTGTACGATGGCGACATCACCTGATCGTCGCGGGCAATCCAGGCGGCCGCCTTGGGACCGGGCAGCGCCGTCACCAGCGCCGGAGCGTGCGTATCCGACCAGGCCGTGCTCGCCATATCATTCCTTTCAGCCGATGCGAAAGCAAAAACCAGCCCCTCGCGAACCCCTCCATCATTCATCATTCCGCGTTCATCATTTCCTTGTCACTTCTCCGGCACCTGCGCACTCATCCCCTGGGCCATCGTAATACCGCGGTCGTGGTTCACGGTGAAGGCCGTTTTGTGCGTCACGGCGTCGACCAGTCCGGCAGCCGACGGCTGGCCGTTGCCGCTGCGTTTGACGCCGCCGAAGGGCAAGTGGACCTCGGCCCCGATGCAGGGCAAATTGACATAGCCCATGCCATAATCGCACTCATCCCGATACAGCCGCCAGCGGCGATAATCTTCGGTAATCACGGCCATCGACAAGCCATACGGCGTGTCGTTGTAAATCTCGATGGCCTGCTCGTCGCTCTCAAACGGCACCACCGCCAGGTGCGGGCCAAACACTTCTTCGCGAATCGTGCGGACGTCGGGCCGGTATTCCTGCTGGTAAATAAAGGGCGACATGAA
>DATCFX010000929.1:0-1117 GCA_036509275.1 Pirellulales bacterium
CGCCGCTTAAGCCGGTGGTCACCGGCACGCTCGATCATCCGCAGTTCACCGTCGAAAAGCTGCACTTCCAATCGCGGCCGGGCCTGTATGTCACGGCGAACCTGTACATTCCCAAGGGGCTCACCAAGCCGGCTCCCGCAATTCTGTATGTCTGCGGCCACGCCGGCGTCAAAAAGGATGGGATCAGCTACGGCAACAAGGCCAAGTACCAGCACCATCCGATCTGGCTGGCCCGGCATGGCTTTGTGACTCTGATCGTCGACACCCTCGAGCTGGGCGAAATCGCGGGCGAGCATCACGGCACCTACGGCAAAGGCATGTGGTGGTGGAATGCCCGCGGCTATACGCCGGCCGGAGTTGAAGCCTGGAACGGCATTCGGGCGATCGATTACCTGCAATCGCGCAAGGAAGTCGATCCCCGGCGGATCGGCGTCACCGGCCGCTCGGGCGGCGGGGCCACGAGCTGGTGGCTGGTTGCGTTGGACGAGCGCGTGCAGGCGGCCGTGCCGGTGGCCGGCATCACCGATCTGCAGAACCACGTGGTCGACGGCTGCGTCGAGGGGCACTGCGATTGCATGTATATGGTCAACACCTATCGCTGGGACTATGCACAAGTCGCTGCGCTCGCGGCTCCCCGTCCCCTGCTCTTCTCCAACACCGACTCCGACGGCATCTTTCCCCTGGATGGCGTCGAGCGGATTCACAATCATTTGCGGCCGCTTTACAAACTCCACCGCGCCGACAAAAGCCTCGGCCTGCAAATCAGTCCCGGGCCGCATTTCGATTTGCAAGAGCTGCAAGTCGCCGCGTTGCACTGGTTCAACCGCTTCCTCAAGCACGAAGAGCCGCTGATCGACGACGCGGCCGTGCGGCTGTTCGAGCCCGAGCAATTAGCAGTCTTCGAAAAAGGCAAACTCCCAACCGATCAGAAGAACACCACGATCCACGAGACCTTCGTGCCGCTGGCCCCGCCGCCTAAGGTGCCGCACAGCGCGAGCGAGTGGGAATCGCAGAAAAAACGCTGGCGCCAGGCCCTGGAAAAGAAGGTTTTTGCCGGCTGGCCCAGCGACCCCGGACCGCTGAACATGCGGCTGATTTCGCGGGCAAAGTCATCGGG
>DATCFX010000930.1:0-1214 GCA_036509275.1 Pirellulales bacterium
GCATGGCCGCCTGAAAGACTTCGGCCGCGTAGTGCATGGCCTGCTCGTGGCTCACTCCCGGCAGCAGGTTCCGCTGCAGCGGCGAGCCAAAGACCATGATCGAGCCGCCCAGTTCGCGGCAGAGCCGCGCCAGCTCTTGCACGTAGCCGGCCGTGCGGCGCCGCACGTCGGCCTCGGGGCTGGTGAGGTAATAGCCCTCGGTCTTGGCCAGCAGCCAGTGCAAGCCGATGACTTCGAGCCCGGCCGCATCGGCCTGCCGCCGGACTTCGGCCCGCCGCGCACCGGAGATTTCGCGGGCATCCAGCGCCATCGTAAACGGCGCGATCTCCACGCCCGAATATCCGCACTCCCGCGCAAAAGCGAACGCCTGCTCGAACGGCCAGTCTTGAAAGGTCTCGTTGCAGATGGCGAATTTCATAAGCGCTACGATCGCTGGAATCGGGTGGACTACTCGGCTGTGGGCTTGGCTGGCTGCGACGCGTCGGCGTGATCGAGCATCTTGAAGGAATCGAAAAACCGGGTCACGTCTTTCGAGTTGACGTTCACCGCGACCATCTGCACAAGCGCGCGGTGGATGAGGTAAATGCGGCTGCGAATGATCGTGTTGTCGGCCATCTGGCCCGTGAAGTCGCGGCCTGCAAATCCATCGTGGGAGATCTTTGTGCTCTCGAGCAGTTTGGCTTTGATGTTGGCGAGCGCGCCGGCTTGAGCACCGTCGAGTCGTTGTTCGATTTCATCGCCTTCGGGGTCGCTGAGCAAGCCCGGCAATTCGGCCTCGTTGAACAGGTAGCTGCGCCTCCCTCGATCCACTTCGAGGATCTGCATAACGATCGTGACCTCACCGGCGGGCGTGTCCTGGACAACGGACTGTGTTTTAGGTTCGCCCGGCATCTCGAACGAATACTTGTGGTCAAACGTCGACGTCTGCCACTCGCCGCCTCGTGAGCCACAGCCGGCCGAGAAGCTAACCAAGATCGCGAGTCCCCACAGCACGGCATGACTAGCAAAGGCTTTCATTTGGTGCTGCCCGTTTTTGAAGGACCGAAAGTTCGAACGATCGCCGCGACCACGGCAATCGTAACCGGATGCAGCCACAGATTCGAGTCCCGCACGCGCGATTTCAGGCCGGCAAGGCAAAAGGTTGAAATCGGCAGCAGCCCGGGCTACGATCCTAAAGTGTCTTGATCGACACACGCCCGGCCTGCTGCCCTGCC
>DATCFX010000931.1:0-2628 GCA_036509275.1 Pirellulales bacterium
AGGCCAGCCTGCTGGCCGCCCGCCGCAACAAGCCGGACATCAAGATGGGCGACGACTTGCCCACTACGGTCGTCATCCGGGCCGACAAGTCGACGCGATTCAATCTGCTGAACAACGTCATCAAGGAATGCCAGGACCACGGCTACCGCAAGTTCGCGCTCAAAGCGATGAACAAGTCGGATTAGCCCAGGTCCCCGGAACAAGCCCGGGCCTCCGCAACAATTCCAGGTCCCGCAACGAGCGCCGCCATGAGACGCAAGAGACGCAAGCAGGAAGACGTTTCGCTGAACCTGGCGGCCATGCTGGACATGGCCTTCCAGTTGCTGACCTTCTTTATCCTGACCTTCAAGCCCGCCCCGGTCGAAGGCCAGATCGATCTGCGGCTGCCGCCGCCGCAGCCCATCACCAACCCCAATGCGGTGGCAAAGGCCGGCGCGGACACCAGCAACGTCGATCCCGTGCAAGGGGTCAACTCGCTGATCATCAGCGTGTTTCCCACGCCGTCTGGCGGCATCGCCAACATGGCGATTGGCGAACGCCAGATTTCGTTTTTTCAGCTTGGCTCCGAACTGAAGGGAGTGCTGGCCGACCCGGGCAGCCCCTTCGACCAGGTCGTGGTCCAAGTCGGCTCGGGCGTGAACTACGAGAACTTGATGAAGGTGATCGACGTTTGCACCCATCAAAAGCTGGCCGACGGCAAACCGCTCAACAAGCTCAGCTTTGTCGAACTGCCCACCGACGGCGGCGGGGGCGGATAGCCGGAAGAAATGCTGCATGCGGAATGCGCAATGACGAATCGAGGATGTTCATCGTGATACGCCGGCGTCCAAAGCAAGCGAATGTGGAATTGAACCCGGCCGCCATGCTGGATAGGGCCTCATCACATTGCAGTCAGCATTCAGCATTCCTACTTCATCATTCTTGATTCTTCTCCATGCGTCGTTTCCGCCAACCACCGCAGCAGCAATCATTTCTGAGCGGACGGGAGCTGCGCCGGCTGATCAGCATGATCGGCATGCTGGCGCTCTTGTGGATGCTGGCCAGCCGGGCCGCGGATCCGAGCATGTGGAAGTTTTTCGCTAACGCACCTGAGTCGAAACCTTCGTCGGGCGCCGACCAGCCGCCACAATCAAGCCCACCGACTGCGGTCGGTGGGACTGCGGTCGCCGCGAACGCCGCGAGTCCAGCCGCGCCGTCTTTGGCCGCACCCGCCGCCGGCCAGCCCGCCGCGGCGAAACCGGACGCATCGTTCGCCTGGGAAACGGTCAGCCCCGAGCCGGGCGTGCAAGGCCCGCTGGATGCAGACCCCGAGGAGCGTGAAGACGCCCAAGAGCAGTTTCTGGCGGTCAGCGACAAGGAGGAGTTGACGGCGGTGGACATGCCGGCCTATTGGCGGCTGATGCGTTGGAGTCGCAGCCAGTCGTTCGCCGAGTTGCGGAAACGCGCCAAGCGCGGCGGCGTGGACCTGCTGTTCACGCATTTTGCCCAGGAGCCGGAAAAGCACCGCGGCGAACTGGTGCAGCTCAAACTGCACCTGGTGCGAGTGGTCAGCTTCGACGCTCCCGAGAACCCGGCCGGTATCGAGCGCACGTTCGAGGCCTGGGGAGTGACGGACGACGACTCGCGCTCGAACCCCTATGTCGTGGTCTTCAGCGAAAAGCCGCCGGAGTTGCCGCTGGGCGCCAAGATCGACGAGGAAGCCACGTTCGTCGGCTATTTCCTCAAGGACGTGGGCTACGAAGCGTACAATGTCCGCCGCTATGCCCCGCTGCTGATCGGCCGACTGCGGTGGCGGGACAATCCGGCCCGGGCCATGCTCCGCGACCAAAAGCCCGATCCGCGCTACTTGTGGCCGGTGACAGGGATTGGAATGGCCCTGCTGGCGGTGACGGTCGGGGGCTGGATCTGGCGCATGCGGCACCCGAAAAAGCGGCCGGCGTTTGGCTCGACCGACGGCGAGCACGAGGCCGTCCAGCACTGGATCGAGAAGGCCGAACAGGGCGAAGGCCCCGACGAGAAACCGACCCCCGCCCCCGACGTCAACCAGCCGGGCCACCGAGCCGTGGCCGGCGCGCTGGACTGGCTCGATCCCAACCGCCATAATGAATCTCCCTAGCCCGTACCGCGCCCCGCGCGTTTTCTGCCGCACCGAAAAAAGCTTCCGTAAAAACAGCATTCCATCCGTGACGACACACTGAGGCGCAAGCCATGGCACACGCGGAACTGATCGACGACGTGGGGGCCGAACCCGCTTCGAGCGGCTTCATGGGCGAGACGCTGAAAGCCTGGATTCGCCAAGTCGGGCCGTTCTGGGCGGCGAGCATCGCCGGCCACCTGGCACTGTTCCTGATCGGCGCCCTGGTGCTGGGCACCGTACACGTGGCGCAGAAGATCATGGATGCTCCGGAGTTCGAATCCGAGGTCGAGACCGCGATTCCCGACCAGCCGCCGCTGGAACACTTCGACGTGGGCGACACCCCGCTGGATCCCACGGAGCTGACCACCGAGACGCTGACCTTGGAAGCTCCGCAGATCGAGGCGACCGAGCAGTTCAACGACAACTCGGCCGTGTTCACCGAGGCCGGCGGCGGCATGGCCAACGCCACGAACAACCTCGGCGGCCTGGGC
>DATCFX010000932.1:0-1657 GCA_036509275.1 Pirellulales bacterium
GCATGGCCGAGCTCCCTCGACGAGGCTCCAGCGCCTATCCTTGCCGGCGCAGGAAATCGATCAGCAGTTCGCTGACCCGCTCGGGCTGCTCCTGCTGCACCCAATGGCCGGCGCCGTCGATCAGGTGGCAGCCGACCATGCGGGTGCAGGCGGTGGTTTGCATGCGCTCGAAACTGCCGGGGCGCTGATAGGTGCCCCAGTCGCTGTTGCCGGCGACGAACATCGACGGCACATCGATGGTCCGGCCGGAAAACAGCGGCAGCTCGGCATCGGAGAGGCCGCCGGTGCGGCTGCGATACCAGTTGAGCCCGCCCTGAAAGCCGTTGCGCTGGTATTCGCCGCTGTAGACCGAAAGCTCATCGTCTGGCAGCCAATGGCACGCGGCGATTTCCGCCGCCGACGGCATCACCTGCGCCACGGTCTCGGCCATATTGCAGCCGAGATCCATGATGTAATAGGTCGGCATCCTGGCCAGCTCTTCGGCGGTCCACGAGTGCAGCTGGTGCGGCCGGTTGCCCGGCCAATCGGCGCTCTTGTAATGATAATAGCCGCGCATCAAGGCGTGGACGCCCTGCGGGCAATGCCACATGTCCTCATTGGCCGGCCGCGTCGAATAATACCATTGGTAATGCTTGCGCGGCCGGTCGAGGCGGGCCAATGCCTGATGAATATCGGCGGCCACAGGCGCCGGCGGCGGTGCCACGGCGGTGTCGAACGGCACTGCCGGCGGCCCGGCAAAGGGCGCGCTCATCAATACGACCGAGCCGAACACATCGGGCCGGATCAGCGCGCACCACGCTGCGACCGAGGCGCCGAAATCGTGCCCGACGACCGCCGCGAGCGTGCGGTGGCCGAGTGCGGCCACCAGAGCCAGCGCATCGCGCACCGCGTTTAAGAGGCTGAAGGGGTGGAGATCGCCATCGTAATCGGCGCTCCAGCCGGTGGTGCGGCCATAGCCGCGCTGGTCCGGCGCCATGACATGAAATCCCGCCGCGGCCAAGGGCAGCATCACCTTGCGCCAGGAATAGGCCAATTCCGGAAAGCCGTGCAGCAGCAGCACGCCGGGCCGGCCGCGCTGTTCGAAGCCGGCTTCCAGCACATGCATGCGCAGCCCGTTGACCCCCGGCACAAAACGCGAGCGGATGCCGGCCGGCAACACGGCGCGGTCAAGCGGCGGCAATTCGGCCATGTTTGTCTCCAACATCCGGCGGCAGCTCAGGTCTGCTTAAAGCAACGGCTGGCGTTTTCCCAAAACAGCTTGCGCCTTATGTCGGACCCCAGGCTTGGCCATTCGAGGATCTTGTCGATCGAGTGCGGGAACCACGATTCGTAGTGCGGATAGTCCGAGCCGAACATCAAGACGCCATCGCCCAAGGCGCCGGTCACCATGTTGAACATCGGCTCGTGCTCATGCGCCTCGATATTGCAGAAGACCCGCCCGGCGGCGAAATGTTCGCTCGGCAGATGCTTCAACTTGGCGGTGCGGCCGACATAGCTGACCTGCTCATCCATGCGCCGCACCCAGAACGGCAGCCAGCCGAACCCGCATTCGAGCACCGCGAGCCGCAGACCGGGGTGGCGGTCGAGGATGCCCCCGGCGAGAAACCCGGCCATCAACCGCATCGCCCCCCACGGATGCGAGCACAGCCGCGCCAGG
>DATCFX010000933.1:0-1008 GCA_036509275.1 Pirellulales bacterium
TTACGCCGTGCAACATTGAACGCCCTAATTAAACCCAAGTCGGCTGAACCAACAGAACTACTGAAACTATTAGAGGCACTCAAAAACTGCGTAAATCTCGCGGTTTGAGCCCTCGAAAAAGTGCGACTGCCAAGGTACGAAGGCTACAAGTCCCTCTCCATGCACAAGGCCTGGAAGAGAACAGACCGGGTAATACCGAATCGTCTTGGCTATTCTTGCTCTCTAATCGTGGGAACCCCAGGAGGAGAGCTATGCCGAGATTACAACTGATGCCGCACCTGACCTACGACGAACTGGGCGACCGTTTCCGGCACTCCCGGGACGGTCGCCACAAGGCACGCTGGCAAGCGCTGTGGCTGTTGGCCCACCCCGACCAGCCGCGCTCGGCTGCCCAGGCCGCGCTCTTGGTCGGCCTGACCGCCGACGCCATCCGCAAACTGGTCCACCGCTACAACGACGGCGGCCCCGTCGCCGTCGCGCGCAACGCTGGCGGCCAGGGTCGCGCCCCCCGGTTGAGCCCGGCCCAGCAGGAGCAACTGAAGGCCGAATTGCTCGGCCGCGCCCCCGACGGCGGCCTGTGGACCGGCCCCCAATTGGCCCGGCGCATCGCCGAGTTGACCGGCCGGGCCATGCACAAGGCCACCGGCTGGGAGTGGCTGTACAAGCTCGGCTTCACCCCCCAACGCACTCGCCCTCGCAACCACCAAGCCGCCAGCCCTGACGAGCAGGCGGTTTGGAAAAAAAAATCTGGCCGAGCGTGTGGCGCGTCTGCGGGCCGAGCAGCCCGCGCGGCCTGTGGAGGTGTGGGCTGAGGACGAATGCCGCCTGGGGCTGGTGCCGATCGTCCGCCGTGTCTGGGCGCCCAAGGGCCAGCGGCCAGCGGCCGTGCCGCACCTCGGGCGGCAGTGGCTGTACGTGTACGGGTTCGTGCGGCCGGGGACAGCCCAGACGTTCTGGCTGCTGTTGCCCGAGGTGACGGCTGAGTGGACCAGCGCGGCGCTGGGGGAG
>DATCFX010000934.1:0-3959 GCA_036509275.1 Pirellulales bacterium
TTGCCCGATGCGGTTTGGTCCCTCGTGGAACCGCTATTGCCCCAGGACGGGCGAGCCGGTGCCGGCCGGCGACCCATCGCCGACCGCCGCACGCTGACAGGCATTCTGTATGTCTTGCGGACAGGCATCCCCTGGGACCAATTGCCGTCGGAATTGGGTTGCGGGTCGGGCATGACCTGCCTGCGGCGTTTGCGCCAATGGCAGCGCTGCGAGGCCTGGCCCCGCATCCAGCAAGTGCTGTTGGAAAAACTGCCGCAGGCCTCGTCGCTCGAGTGGGCGCGGGTGAATGTGCAGCGAAATCGCGTCGCCGCCGACAATCCTGCCGCGATTCGCGACGACAACGGTCAGCCCGAATAGGGCGAGGGGCCTGGAGAAACGGAAGTCATTTTTCGGTCGATCCTCACGGCCGAGCCTTGCCGCCAAGTAACCGCTGCAGGTTTTGACGCGGCCGCGGATCGGCTGGATTCAGCCGCTGGGCTTCGCGCCACTGCTCGATGGCAGCCGGTAGGTCACCCAACTGTTCGAGCACGGTTGCCAGGTTCTGCCGGGCGGCCGCATCGCGCGGAGTCAGCGCCACCGCCCGGCTGAATTCGTCCCGGGCGGCGGCCCATCGCCGCTGGCTCAGCCACAGGCTGCCGAGATTGTTGTGGGCCTCGGCGAGCTTGGGATTCAAGCGAATCGCCTCGAGCAGCTCGCGCTGGGCGCCGGCGGACTGCCGCTGTCCCAGCAGCAGCGTGCCCAAGTTGAAATGTGCCCCGGCGTGGGCCGGGTCGGCGTGTAGTGCGGCATGATACTCGCTCAAGGCCGCTTCCAAATTCCCCTCGTACGCCAGCAGCATGCCCAAATTATTGTGGGCATCGGCATATTTCGGCTTGAGCTCGATGGCCCGGCGCAGATGCCGCTCGGCCTCGGAGCGGTCTCCCTCGCGAATGAGCGCGAATCCCAGGTTGCACTGTGCCTCGGGATAGTTGGGACTGATGCGCAGGGCTGCGCGGTACTGCTCGATCGACTCCTTGAATTCTCCCCGCGATTCCAGCGCGAAGCCCAAATTGTTGTGGGCCTCGGCATCCAACGGGTTGAGTTCGAGGACTTTGCGATAAACACGTTCGGTCTGGTCGAGCTTGCCGTCGAGAACCAGGTATTTGGCCAGATTGCCATAGGCCATGTTGGCGGCGGGGTTCTTGGCGATCGTGTCCCACCAAATACTCGTGCCGTCGCGGTACACGGTGGCACGGTTCCAGGTGGCCACGCCCAGCACGAGGCAAACCGCCGCGGCCAGGCCGACCCGCGGCGCTCGAGCGAGTTTCAGCCGCCGCGCCGCGGACAGTGCCACGGCCACGAGCAAGGCCAGCCAACCCGCTCCGGCCAGGTATTGGAAATGGTCGGCCACGAACGCATACCGCATCGGATACACATTGAAAAATCCCAGCGCCGGGGCCAATGTCCCGTAAAAGAAGAGCAGGGCACACAACGGACCGCGGCCCCACCGGCCGCGGCCCAGCCAAAGCATCAGCGGCGCGGCGGCGGCCACCAAGGGAAACGCCCACTGCCAGGCTTGGCCGGCGTCGATCGTCCAACGCGGATAAATGAAGGTCAGCCGGGTCGGCCAAAGCAGCTTGCCCGCATAAAAACAAATCGCCCGGCCCGCGATGAGCACGCGGTCCAGCGGCGAAAACGCCCACTGCGGGCCCGTGGCACCGACGTTGTCGCGCTCCAGCGCGACGGTCAGCAACCCTAACGGCAACGCCACGGCAAACCACGGCAACATCAGCGCCAACGCCCGCCGCTCGATGCGGCCGCGCTGCCAGTAGTGCAGCAACAGAATGGCGGCCGGCAGCGTACAGGCGACGGTTTTGCTCAGCAACGCGCACACGAACAACAGCGTGGCCCAGGCGTAATCGCGCCACCGGCCCGGCAAGGCACCGGGCTGATCGATGGCCCAAAAACGCAAATACATGTTGGCGGCCGCCAGATAAAAGAACGTGGACAACACGTTCTTGCACTCCGTGATCCAGGCCACCGACTCCACGTTCAAGGGGTGCAGCGCCCACAGCGCGGCGATCCAATAGGCCCCGGGCACGGCCAGCCGCCGCAGCAGGCGCCACAGCCACACCGCATTGGCTGCGTGCAGCGCCAGGTTGATGAGGTGAAAACCGGGAGCCCACGGCCCCCAGATCCGGTAGCCGATCCAAAACACGGTATGAACCAACGGATAATATTGCGGCGTCGCGCCGGGCTTCAGCCAGATCCGCCCCAGGCCGGCCAGCGACTCCAATTGCGGATTATGCGTGACGTGAAAATCGTCGTCCCAAATGAAACCATCGCTGACGGCGGGCAGATAGAACAAGCAAGTGATCGCCAGCAACCCCAGGCCCGCCAACCATGCCCGCCGGCGCCGCTGGGACGCCTCCTGGGCGCGAGCCGCGGCCAGGCGCCGCGATTTCGAAACGATCTTCATGGAATCCCTGCTCAGGTCGCGCCAAACACCCAGGGGCCGACCGTTTGCAGCACGTAATCGATCGCGCGCTGCGTGAGCGTGTCGGTGCCGCCATTGACCGACACGGCATTCACCGTTTTATAAGCGCTCAGATTCAGCGCCAATGAGGGATACGTGAACTGCAGTTGATCGCCGGCGGCGAACAAGGCGTCGTTGCCAGCGGAGTCGAACAGGTTCGCCACGTCGCCACCCGCCACGCCGCCGTTGACGTTAAAGGTCGCGAAGCCGAAATTGACCGAGTAATTGAAGCCGGCTCCGACCAGCGTGGCCGTGTTGCTCTGGGCGCCGGCGACCGTGCTATTGAAGAAGAGCGTGTCGCTTCCCGAGGGTGAATCATTGAGATTGACGGTGCCGCGGCCTCCGGCGGCGCCGACGGCAGCCACGGTTTTGAAGCCGGTGGCCTGGTTCATATTGCCCGAAGCGGTCATGGTGGCGTAGGTCGGGTA
This sequence comes from Pirellulales bacterium, assembly GCA_036509275.1. Classification (GTDB taxonomy): domain Bacteria; phylum Planctomycetota; class Planctomycetia; order Pirellulales; family PNKZ01; genus DATATB01. The sequence continues at coordinate 2,944 of DATCFX010000934.1, forward strand.
AGCGTTGAACGTGCCGCTGCCCGCCGGATCGTTGAGCGTCGCCGAGTCGTTGGCCGACGGGCCCGATTGGGCGTTTACCTGGGCAAAATTGTAGGCGGTGATGCTATAGTTCGCGCCGCGGAGCGTGGCGTACGCGGGGAAAGCCGTCAGTGTGTTGGTGCCGCCAGTGGTGCTCAAGCTGGCCAGGCCGCCGGCATGCGCCTGGACTTGCACAAATCCGTTGACGATGTAATCGAAGCCGTTGCCCTGCATGCTGGCCGAGGCCGGCGTCGCGTTGAAAGCGTTGCCGTTGATCGCCAGGCCGTTCAACACGGCCGAGTCGCTGGCGCTGCTGCCGGCTGTGACCGTGACCGTCGAGAAGTTGTTGACGACGACGCTAAAGCCCGCGCCCGAGAACGTGCCGGAACTGACGGTGGGCGAAGTGGTCGTGCTGTTGAACGTATTGGTGCCGCCGCTGTCCGCCAGGTTGGCCACGTCGCCGCCCGAGGCGCTGGCGTTGAGGTTGAACGTCGCGAACCCGGAGTTGAGCGTGTAGTTAAAGCCGGGCCCGGCCAGCGTCGTCGTGATGCTCTGTGGCGCGGGCACGCTGTTATTGACGGTCAGCGAGATGTTGTCCGAGGGTGAGTCATAAAAGTTGGCCACGCCGCTGCCTCCGGCCACGCCGGCAGCCAGCAGGGTTTTGAACCCGGTGGCCTGGTTCATATTGCCCCAAGCGGTCATGGTGGCGTACGTCGGGTAGGCGTTGAATGTGCCGCTGCCCGAGGGATCGTTGAGCGTCGCCGAATCGTTGGCCGAGGCGCCCGATTGGGCGTGTACCTCGCCAAAATTGTAGGCGGTGATGCTGTAGTTCGCGCCGCTGAGCGTGGCGTATGCGGGGAAGGCCGTCAGCGTGTTGGTGCCGCCAGTGGTGCTCAAGCTGGCCAGGCCGCCGGCATGCGCCTGGACTTGCACAAATCCGTTGACGATGTAATCGAAGCCGTTGCCCTGCATGCTGGCCGAGGCCGGCGTCGCGTTGA
>DATCFX010000935.1:0-2936 GCA_036509275.1 Pirellulales bacterium
ATCGGCTTGCTGGTCGGCGGGGCCGTGTTTGCCTGGTCCGGGGCCATTGCCGGCGGTCTGATCGGCGCCATGATGACGCGCGGCGTCGAAAAAGAACTGGCCAACTACTACGACCAGGAAGTCACTCGCGGCAAGATCCTCGTGGCCGCCGAGAACACCGCGCCGGCCGGCGCCAGCATGCTGGCCAAAGCCGAAGAAATCTTCACGCGCACGGGCGCAGAGCCCGTCTCGCTACCGGAAGGGTGAGAGACGAAATGCGGAAGTTGGAATGCGGAATGATGAATGCCGGAGCTATCGCCAGCTCCGGCATTCATCATTCCGCATTCATCCTTCATCATTTGTTTACGAGCGTTGCCGTCAGGCTGATTTGCGCGGCGGCCAGCAGCTTGGAGATGGGGCAATTCTTCTTGGCCGTCTCGGCTTGCTCCTGGAACTTGGCCTGGTCGATGCCGGGCACCTCGGCCTCGGTCACCAAGTCGATCCGCGGAATGCTGAAGCCGCCCTCGGTTTTTTCCAGGTGTACCTTGGCAGTGGTATGCACGCGCTTAGGCGGATGACCGGCCGTGGCCAGCCCATGCGACAGGGCCATTGAATAGCAGCCGGCATGCGCCGCCGCGATGAGTTCCTCGGGATTTGTGCCGGTGCCGTTCTCGAAACGCGAGGCGAACGAATACGGCCCTCGATACGCGCCGCCGCCCAGCGACATTGTGCCGTGGCCCTCCTTCAAATCCCCTTCCCACACGGCTTCGGAGGTTCTCACGGGCATGGCACTTCTCCCTGAAAATGAACGGGCCGGAGTACGATTCGTTGGCTTGACAGCGATTTAATATAGCAGAGCGCGGAAGAAATTACGCACCGGTTCGCCGCGCACATACGGCGTGCCGACCACCACGGGGCTATAGGTCATGACCGTGGCCGGAGCGTAGTAGGCGGTGGTAACCACCGGCGAGTAGGCGGTCATCGGCTGGTAAGTCGTCACCGGCCGATACAGGGCAGCAGCCACCGGACTATAGGTCGTTACCGGGACCGCCGGAGCGTAATATGCAGTCACTGGGGAATACGTGGTCACGGGGCTGTAGGTCGTCACCGGGCTGTAGCTGACGGCCGGCGCCGCAGGCTGGCAGCAGGCGGGTGCGGCAGGCACCACCGCCGGACTATAGGTGACGGCCGTTCGATAGGTGCTGACCGGCGTGTTGGTCAGCGTATCGAAGCCGCTGATGACGGGGCTATAAGTCTGATAAGCAACTTGAGCGGCCGCCGGCGCCGCCATCAACGGAAAACAAACGATCGCCACCGCCAGTGCTTTGCGAAGTGTCATGGTTGTCGAACTCCTGGGTTGTAAAATGCTCTGATTCGTATCGGGGTCTGCCCGCAGAAATGCTCGCTTGTGCCGCGACGAACGAACTTAAGGATCGACCGAAAAATAACTTCCGTTTTTCCCGGCCCCTCATCCTGCCCTCTCCCGCAAGGGGAGAGGTGTCGCGAAGAAGTTATTTTTCGGCCGATCCTAAGCCGTGCAATGCCTGTTCCGTTGGCTAGTCGGTGGTCAAAACAAACGTAACATAAAAGCTTGCTGCGATCGCCGCGCCGGTTCGCTGCATTGTAATCGCTTTGTCAAGCAAACGCATGCGTCGCGCTGGGAGGCTTCGATTTGGCCCGGTTGCACCCGACTTTCGCTGCGGCAAAGGTTTGACCGCGGCCACGGGTGACTCGTAGATTGGTAATGTTGGGAGATTAAGCATGAATCTGCCGGTTTTGCGGGTGGCGATCAACGAGCCGCAGCAGATCGATATTGTCCGGCACCACGCCAAGCGGCTGGCCGGCCTGGCCGGTTTGAGCCCCTTCGACCAGACTCGGCTGGCCACGGCTTTGACCGAAATCACCTCGAATGCCCAGCGGCATGCCGGCGGCGGCAGCGTGGAATTCTCCATCTCGCAGCGTGGCCGCCGGCGATTTGTGCAGGCCACCGTCAGTGATCAGGGGCCCGGGATCGCCGACGTGGCCCGGTTGCTCAACGATCACGATCCTGGCGCACAAGCTGAATCGGGCATTGAGGTGGCCCGCAAGCTCGTCGACTATTTCTCGATCGAGAGCCAGCCGGGCGCGGGGACGGTGGTAGTGCTGGGCAAGGCGCTGTCGCCCCGCGCTCCCGAGATTCATGCGGCCACCGCCGGCCAGTGGGGCGAGTTGCTGGCCCGCGAGGCGCCGCGGCCCGAGATGCCCAACTACGGCTACAATCGCGAGTTGTACGAGGCGCTGGAGCAATTGCGTTTGAAGGAGCGCGACTTGGAGCGGCAGCTCCGCAAAGTGCAACAGCTCAAGGACAAGCTGGCGGTGCTGTCACTCGTGGCCAGCAACACCGATCACGCCGTGGTGATTACCGACCGCGATGGGTTGATCGAATGGGTCAATGACGGCTTCAGCCGGATCACGGGCTATGAAGAGTTCGAGGTGGTCGGCAACAAGCCGGGCCACGTGCTGCAGGGGCCGCTCACCGACGCGACGACCGTGGCCCGGATCCGCGCGGCGCTGGCCAGCGGCGAGAGCTTCACCGAAGAGATCCTGAACTACCACAAGGACGGCCACACGTATTGGGTGGCCATGAATATCTTTCCGGTACTCGACAAGCGGGGGCACGTCGTGCGCTATATGGCGATTCAGAACGACGTCACGCACCATCGCCGCGCCGAGGAGGAATTGCAATCGGCCAAAGAAGCGGCCGAGCGCGCCAATCGGGCCAAGAGCGAATGGCTGGCCAATATGAGCCATGAGATTCGCACGCCCATGAACGCCGTCATCGGCATGACCGACCTGGTGCTCGATACTGACCTTTCGTCCGACCAGCGCGAGTATCTGTCGATCGTCAAGGAGTCGGCCCATTGGCTGCTGCGGCTGCTGGACGACATTCTGGATTTTTCCAAGATCGAGGCTGGCCG
>DATCFX010000936.1:0-3694 GCA_036509275.1 Pirellulales bacterium
CCGCCACCGCTGCAAGCGCCACTCCAGCGAGCAATTCCGCCGTGGCGAGCCGGGAGCGTGAGCGACCGGAGGTCCCCGCGGCACCGAAAGCGCCGCCGCCGAAAGCAAACGCCACCAGCGCAGCAGCCAGTGCGCCGACGCCGAGCGCCCCGCCAGCGGCATCCACGGCGGCTGCAACTCCGGCAACCGGCAGTTCGCCAGGCATCTCGTACGACCCGGCGCTCGAGCGCAAAGCTGCTGAGTGGGCGCTGAGCGTCGGCGGAACGCTGCGAGTCAGCGCGAATGGGCTGAATGCGACACCCGTTGCACGGCCGGACGAATTGCCCCCAGGCCAAGTGCGTGTCAACGGTGTCGACCTGCGGAACGTGCGGCAAGTTGATGACGCCGCGCTTGCCCGTTTCGACGGTCTGAGCCATCTCCTGAGCCTTAACCTGAGGGGCACCGGGATCACCGGCGACGCCGGCCAGCATATTCGCCTCCACGCCTCGCTCGACGGCCTGGAAGTTTCCGACACCTCATTCGGCGATGCCGGCGTCGACCAGCTTGCGGCGCTCAATCACCTCCGGTCATTCAGTGGCGGCAACACGCCGGTCACCGACCGCGGAGCTCAAAGCCTGGCGCGAATCAAGTCACTGCGCTGGGTCACGCTGTACTCCACGCCGATCACCGACGCGGCCATCGGCTATCTCAGCAAACTACCGCTGGAGCGGCTCAGCGTCGAAGTGACGCGTGTCACCGACGCGGCCATGAAGGACCTGCAGAGCTGCCAGACACTCCGGTATCTCAGCATCCGGGAAACAGCGCTCAGCGACGCGGGGGTCGCGCTGATCGCGCACCTGCCGCTCGAAACGTTGTTTCTCCGGGATACCAGGATCACGGATCGCAGCGTCGAAACGCTGGCCGGGATGAAGTCGCTTACGAAGCTCACGCTCAGTGATCCGCCAATCACTCAAGCGGACTACGAAAAGCTCAAACAGGCGCTGCCCCGTTGCGATATCGAGTGGTCGCCCTCAACCAAGCCGGCCGTCGCAGCTTCGGCCGCCAGCGCGCCGAAGGTTCCCTTCAACCAGGCGCTCGAGCGCAAAGCGGCCGAGTGGGTCTTCAGCGTCGGTGGGAAAGTGGAAATTGTGGTCAGCGGCAACAAACCGGCACTGCTGGACCGGGCGGACGATTTGCCGGCGCAGTCCTTCGCCGTCTCGGCCGTGGAACTCGGTCGGGGGCGGCTGGTCAATGACCAGTCACTTGCGAATCTTGACGGATTGAGCGGTTTGAAACGACTGACTCTTTGGGAGACAGAAATCACCAGCAACGCAGCGGCGCACATTCGACTTCATCCATCATTGAGCTCGCTGAATGTGGCCGACACGGTCTTCGGCGACGCCGGAATCGAGCAAATTGCAGGAGTGACGCCGCTCGTTGTCTTCCAGGCAAATGGCACGCCGATCAGCGACCGTGGCGCCCAGGGCTTGGCCCGAATGAAAAAATTGCACAACCTCTACCTCTTCAACACGCAGATCACCGACGCCGGCGCTACCTATCTGAGCGAATTGCCGCTGGAACGGCTTGGGCTCCAAGGAACGCGAATCACCGACGCAAGTTTGAAGCAGCTTGTCAAATGCACGCGTCTGCAGTATTTGTCCCTCGACAGGACAGCAGTCGGCGACGCCGGGATAGCGCTGGTTGCGCGGCTACCAGTGCTGCGTGAACTGGAGTTGCACGAGACCCGCATCACTGACCGTAGCGTCGAGGTTCTTGGCAGCATGAAGTCGCTGGCGAAGCTTACGCTCAGCGATCCTCCGATCTCGCAAGCGGCATGTGACAAATTGCGCGCGGCGCTACCGGGCTGCAAGATCGGGCTGTCCCAGACAGCCGCGACCGTCCCCGCTTCCGCGCCTGCCTCAGTCGTTCCCCTGGAGCGTTCCAATCGGCTTGCCGTGCCTCCGGATAGCGAGCGGCAAAAGGCCGCCGACGCGGTCAAGGAAGTCTTCGGCGATGAAATCGCGCACGCCAAAAAGCCGGAAGACAAGCAGGCCCTGGCCGAAAAGCTTTTGAAAAAGGCCCAGGAGACGCGCGACGAGCCGGCTTCGGCCTATGCCATGCTGGAACAGGCACAGAGCCTGGCCATCGACTCGGCCGACGCGCCGCTGCTGGCAAAAATCGTGACGGAGCTGGGCTCGCGCTTCGAAGTCGAGCCGCTGGAGTTGCTGGCCGGCGATCTGGAAAAGGCCAATCAAAAGTCGCATCCGTCGGCGGCTTTTAAGGGCGTCGCCGAAACGGCGCTCGAGCAGGTGGACGATGCGCTCGCCGTCGATCAGTTTCCCCTGGCCAAGCGCTTGAGCGACGTGGCGCTGTCGGCCGGCCGCAAGGCGAAGGATCCGGCGGTGCTCAAGAGTGCCATCGACCGCAACAAGGGCATGGCGACGATCAAGCAGCAGTGGGAAGCGGCCGAGGAAGCCAAAGCCGTGCTCGCCAAGACGCCGGATGATCCGGATGCCAATTTGGCCGTTGGCCGCTATCTGTGCTTTGTCAAAGGCGACTGGCCGGCCGGCTTTGCCAAGCTGGCCAAAGGCAGCGACGGGGTGCTCAAGGATCTGGGGGCCAAGAGCGCCGCCGATCCGCAGGACGCAGCCGGCCAGGCCGATCTCGGCGAGGCCTGGGCCAAGGCGGCCGACGCGGCCAGGGGTAAAAGCAAGGCCGAGCTGCAAGCGGCGGCGCGCTACTGGCTGGCCAAAGCCCTGCCGGCCGCCACGGGCCTGGCGAAAGCCAAGATCGAGCAACACATGAAACAGCTTGGCTCGGCCGGCGGCCGCACTAGCAGCAGCCGGGTTTCCCGCCGCCCGGCGGCGGGCACGCTCGCGCAGCAACTCGCCCGCGATCGGGCCGCCGCCGAATGGGTCTTGGGCCTGCGCGGCAAGGTCGGCATCATGGCGCCGTATCTCGCTGGCGAGCAAACCGTCGAACTCCTGTCCGAACTACCTCCCCAGCCCTTTGCCCTGGTAAACGTCGAGTTGTTTCAAAATAAGCAACTGAACGACGCAGAGTTAAAACACCTTGAAGGGCTCACGAACCTCACGAAACTCCGGCTCGAAGCGTCGCCCATCGGCGACGCGGGTCTTGAACATCTCAAGGATCTCACCAGCCTCCAGGTGCTGGATCTGTCCACGACTCAAATTACAGACGCAGGACTGGTAAACCTTCGCGGTCTGACGAATCTGTTCTCGCTCTCGTTCGGAAATCGCCCGCCCATCACCAGCGCCGGCTTGGAGTCGATCAAGGACTTGAAGAACCTGACGAAGCTAGTATTGGTCAACACCCGCATCAATGATGCTGGGCTGGCCGTGCTGAAGAATTTCCCACAGTTGCAGATTTTGCGGCTCGATTTCACGCCCGTAACCGACGCCGGGCTGGATCGTCTGGCCGTGCTTCCACAATTGACCGAGCTTTATCTGGGAGACACGAAGATCACCGATGCCGGCTTACCGAAGCTTTATGTCCACCGAAATTTAAAGCTCCTGTTCTTCCGCAACGTCAAGCTCAGCGATGCGGCGATTGGCAAATTGCAAGCCGCGCTGCCGCAGTGCAAGATTAATTTCTGAAGGCGTGTCTTCAAATTAAATTGGCGCCGCAGCCTGGGAGGGCGAGGCGGCTTTGCCCATAAAGTCCTATCGAAGCATTTCGTAGGGTGTGTCGAGCG